>JBCBTL010000034.1:0-10818 GCA_039818705.1 Cyanobacteria bacterium J06639_1 | reverse complement strand
CTCGGATAAGTGGCGAATTTCAACCTCTTCAAGCATGAGGTCGTCGCAGAGAGTATCGAACTCCGAATAAGACTGTCTCGCTCGCTCTAGCTGACCGTAGTAGGGCAAGAGTGCCGATCGCAACTCGGTCAAATACTCTCCCCAAAGCTGAGAGAGTTCCCCCGACCACCAGGTTTGAAACGTGAAGAAGTAATGTCCGCCCGTCACGATCGCGCTGAGGGCAACGCCCGCCATCACTTGTGGTATTTGACGACTGAGCAAGGGAGCCAGCGTTTCGCCCCACAATCCCACACTCAACCAAATCGCCGCCGCGATCGCCAGATGGGGAATGCTGACGGAGCGACTGACGAACGATCCCCATTGGCTGAGGGCGAACCAGCGATCGCGAGGAACGGTCAGTAAATACGTCCCCGCCAAATACAGCGCAATGCCGAGCAACGTGACGGGAATGACCGAAACCCCAGCCGGAAGAGCCAGCAACCCCAATAAATGAAACGGCCACAAATAGACCGCCAACAGGCAGGTCAAAAAGATCCAGCGGCGACGCTGTCTCGCAGCCCCAATCGCCTCTTGGCGGCGGCGCTCGACATAGCGATCGAAGGGTTCAGCAGGCAAAAACACGGCAGCATTGCGAGCAGGTTCATTTAGATTACCCCGCCGTCCCGCCGAGTGCAGCAAGGCCAGCGGTACGGCGGGGCGATCGCACTAGAGCAACGAGGGTGGGCTGCTCTACTCGGGCGATTCTCTAGCCTTGCAAATGCGCTTCCAAGAACCAGAGGTCTTTGTCGATCTGCCGCGAGATTTCCGTAAACAGGTCGGCAGTATCGGCATCGCTTAAGGCTTCAGCACGAGCGATCGCCCCCCGCACGGTATTGGCGTACTGACCGTAGCGATCGGCCAGAGCGGTCACGTGTTGCGCGCCAGATACGGCATCCAGGTCGTATTCCGGCAAGCTGGAATCCCGCGCGACGATGCGAGCCGTACCGTTGGCAATGCCTCCCAACGCGGTGGCGCGCTCGGCCAGCATGTCCACATAGCCTTCGAGCGTGGTGGCAAAGCCGTCGAACATCTCGTGCAGCGCGATAAACTGCATCCCCTTGACGTTCCAGTGAGCCTGTTTGACCTGCGTTTTCAAATCCAACAGCGTGGCGAGATGCTGGTTGAGAAGGCCGACCAGCTCAGCTCGACCGCTCTCGGCAATGTCTACTTTCGTGGCGTAAAGCTTGGTTCGTTCTGCAGCGAGGGTCATCTCTGCCTCCTTATGCATCCGACTATGCATCAAACAATGCTTACTCATTAGTTATAGAGTCGCAGACACCCGCACGAACTACCGAACTGAGCACGCAGTTTTTGGCAAACTCTTCTAAAATGAAGTCGTTATGACTTTGACTCATTCACTTCGAGAGTCAGCAGCTCGCGTTAGGATGAGTGCGCGTACATTCCAACCCTGCAAGACCGATGGCTGAGAGAAAACTTGAAGACCGCTTTCAGGAAAACGTGTCTCGCTATCCGTTCTATTTCGTGACGGTGCTGCTGGGAGGAGTTTGGGCGCTCGTCAAGCCTTGGTTCAACCTATACGGCAAAAATAAGGCATCAGCGATCGCCGCTCTAGCCGGATTGGTTGGTTTGGCTGCCTTCGTCTCCATCACGCTGTACGCCATGACCACCGGCCCCTCGGCTGCCTTGTAGAAACGTGAAGGCGATATCGGACGGCTGACGCGCACCGTCTGCGGACATCAAATATCAGAAGAAGCTATTGCAAACGGGCGGCGATCGCAGCAAAAGGAGAGTCTCATGGCAAATGACAGACGAGTGGCGCGGGTGTCGAAGGCGATCGAGCGCGAAGTCAGCCAGCTTTTGATGAAAGGCTTGAAGGATACGCGGGTTGGTATTGGCATGACCAGCGTCACCGGCGTGGAAGTGTCGGGAGATTTACAGCACGCCAAGATTTTCGTGAGCGTGTACGCCACTGAAGACGCGCGCCAACAGGTGATGGACGGCCTAGAGGCTTCTACTTGGCAGGTGCGCAAGGAAATCGGTCAGCGAGTAAGATTACGCCGCACGCCCGAGATTTCGTTCCACCTCGATCGCTCCATCGAGCGAGGCAATCGCGTTCTATCCATCCTGAATCAACTCCAAGCCGATCGCGATACCAGCGAAGCGATCGACGAAAGTTCTGACGCTCCTCCCGCAACCGATTTCGCAGCCTCCGGCTACGAAGACGCCTAAGTCTCAGAGTATGAAAGCTCGTATGAAATCCACGAAACAAGGATGGAAGCTCGATCCTCAAGATGTTGCGTTGAGTGGCAGTAGTCAAACGAGTGGCCGCCGAAAGCAGGCCACCAAAGCGGGCAGGGTAACTTCCGTCACGGGGATGGTATTAGAACTTCAGCATCGTCCCACTGGCATTTGTGTCTCTGGAACTATTTCGATTGGACACTACTCGCGAAAAGAGATGAAGCGATTGAGACGCAACCTCTGCTGCGAGCTGTTCGCTCAGCTTGAAGTTAAAGTCGCTAAACATTTGCGCGTGCCTGGCAGATAACGCATGGGCTTTTTGCGGTTTTCCTTCAGATTTCTGCTGTTACTGCTGTCTAAATCCTTTTGATAAGATGGCAGCAAGGTTTTCTGTAAATTTCTGATGAACCTGCGTCACGTCTTAGACCAACTGGAAAACAGTCCGGGGGAAGCGATGTCTTCCTTGGCGGCGCTGAAGCAGTTGAATGAAACCGTCACGGAAGCTCTTTTGTCCTGTTTGCGGGGGGATGCCGATCTCGCGCATCAGGAATTAACTCGGGCGTTGCCGCAATGGGCGCAGGCGATGCAAGCGCTCAACCATGACTTGCCCGAACAGCATGACTCCAACCCACTAGCGATCGCCTCGGAAAAGAGCGATCGCAAAACGATCTACATCAATCGCAACCGGGCTGAAGTGCGAGTGAATGACGAGCTGCGGGGCAGTTGGAGCATCTGGACGGTGGCGGATTTGAAAGAAGTGTGCCGTCTGGCTGAAGAGTTCGATTGCGGCCTCGTCTATTCCAGTATCAGCGCCTTTTCCACGCCGCCCAAATATCGATTCCCGACGGGCGCATGAGCGATTTTCCTGTAGGGGCGATCGTGCAAGTCGTTGCCGCTCCACCTTTTCTAAAAACGGCTGAAACCATGCCCATGCTGCGCCCTGCCAATCTCATTCAGGTGGGCGAGCAAGGTCGCATCATCGATTGCCGTCCCGCCAGTACCTACGGAGTGAGGTTTGCCAACGGGACGTTTTTAGTCGATGCGAAATACATAACGCTCGCCGAGTCTTGAACCGCGACCTACAGCGCCAGCGATTCCACCTGCGTTTCTAGCAGTGTGGCCAGGTCTTTCAAGAACGCAGCCGCATCAGCTCCGTAGATAATGCGGTGATCGCATGTCACGTTCACTTGCATTTGGGGCTTCACGGCGATCGCGCCTTCTGCCGTGGCTACTACCGTGGGACGAGACGCGCCAATCGCCAAGATGCTGCCCTGGCCGGGAGGCAAAATCGCGTCGAAGCGATCGACTCCGAACATGCCTAGGTTAGACAAGGTGAACGTTCCCGAGCTGTATTCTTCCGGTTGGAGCTGTTTGCTACGGGCGCGAGCTACCAAATCTTTCCAGCGACGGGAAATTTCGTAAATATCCACTTGGTTCGCGTTTTGGAGCACGGGGGTAATGAGTCCGCCGCCTTCCATCGCCACGGCGATCGCGACATTCACGTTAGTTTGGTAAGCCGTTCCTGCTTCGGTAAAACTCGCATTCATCACGGGATGCTTGTCGAGGGTGACAGCTACTGCCTTTGCCAGCAACGCTGTCATGGTCACGCCCTTAGGCTTCACGCGAGCGTAGAACGCATTGAGTTTGTCGGTCGTGATGGTGTAGCCAACGCGATAGGTGGGCACGCTGAGGCTGGCATTCATGTTGCGCACGACGGCCTGTTGCAACGTGTTGAACGGAGCCACTTCGCCCAGAGGCACGGGGGGCGCGACGGCAGCAATAGCAGCAGGGACGCTGGTCGCAGCCGGTGGCGCGCTCGATGGTGCATTCTCGACATCCGCCGCGACGATGCGACCGTTCGGGCCGCTACCGGCAATGCGAGCTAGATCCACGCCCAACTTCTCGGCTAACCGCTTGGCACGGGGGGAGGCGATGATGCGATCGCCTGGAGTTCTCGATGTTACTGCCGGAGCCGTTCCTTCGGATTTGCCATTGCGAGCGACAGGGGCGGTTTTGGCTGGGGCGGCGGTTTTCGCTGGAGCAGAGGCAGCAGGAGCGGCAGCTTTGGCTGGGGCTGCACTTGCTAGCGAGGCAGCTTTGGCTTTCGCCTCTTCAACTTCGGCTTCTGTTTCCGCAATCAACGCGACCGGAGAACCGACTGTTGTAGAGCCACCTTCCAGTATCACGATCGCCGCGACGATGCCCGCATGGAAAGACTCGACATCCATATCGGCCTTGTCGGACTCCACCACCAACAAGTTCTCCCCCTTCTCAACGCGATCGCCGGGGGATTTGAGCCAAGAGACAATTTTGCCCGACTCCATCGTCGAGCTGAGGGCGGGCATGGAGATTTCGCGAATCATGACCGGAACGAGTCCTCGTGCAGCACATCAGAAGATATTACCGTACTGGCCGCTCGTCTCTGTTCGGGGCGATCGCTCCCAGCTCGCCAGCCCGTCCGATATGAGTGCGTCCGTTCGCGTTGAAATCGCAAAATGCGAACTTATAATAAGAATGTGATCGTAATCATCCTGCATCGCTGACTTTGAGGGGTGGTGTGAGCGTCGGATAGTTCAGCTCGTTTTGGGCTTAGCGTCTGCTTATCGCCCGCGACGAGTGTGATTGACTTTTACGAGTTTTGCGCGATCGCGCGAGAGCAAGTGATAGGATTGGTTGCCTGAGAGCGAAAATCGTTTGCCAAAGTGTGATTTCACTCTGACCGCATTGATGAATTGTGTTTGTTTTAGCAGAGGCCGCGCCAGTCTCGATTGTACGTATGCCGTTTTGCATGGGGTCGGTTCGACCGAGGTGTGAAATGAAGGTGTGGCATTACGTAGCAGCGGGAAGGGCGCGAAGCGAAATCAGCGCGAGGACGAATGCGCTCGATTTTGAAAGTCTGCGTTTTACGGTACGGGGGGTGAAGGTGCGACCGCTACGCGCTCGGGTTTGATGAAGTTTTGCGCGTCATGGTTGCGTCAGTGTTCGGAGTCCGGCTGCGGACGTTCGACCCGCGTGACTGTTCGATCGATGGATTTTGATTAGAGCTTGTTTGAAACAACCTTTGCTAGGAGTCTTCCAGGAGTTTTTTATGTCTGTGCGTCTTTACGTGGGTAATTTGTCGGAGGAGGCAACCTCTCCGGCGCTGCAAGAAATGTTTGGTGTTCTGGGCGAAGGGGTTTCGGCGAAAGTCGTGTCCGATCGCAAGACCAACAAGTGTCGTGGATTCGGCTTCGTGACGGTCGAGACTGACGAACTCGCGCAGCAGTGCATCGAGAAGTTCAACGGTCAGGATTTCGAGGGTTCCACCCTGAAAGTGGAAGTGGCGCAGTCCAAGGCCAAAGAAGGTGGCGAGGGCGCAGCAGCGGCAAAAGTGACGGGCAAGGGTGGCGGCAAGCGTCGCAGTGGCGGTCGCAGCGGCGGCTCTACAACGTCTTCGGGCGGCAGCACGGGGCCCGATCCTCGCTGGGCTAACCAACTTCAGCGCATCAAAGAGCAATTGCAGTCGGCTAAAGTTTAGTCCGCTCCAATCTCACGACTTAGGCGATCGTACTTGGGCTTTCAGCCAGATGGCATTTCGGTACAGATAGCCCACGTAGCGAATCTCAACCGGATCGTCAGGGGCGATCGCCACATCGCTCAGCATTTGATGTCGAGCGGAATCGTAGGGTAAGACTTCGCCAACGCAGCCGATTCGTTCCAGATGCCATGCGTCGAGCAGTTGTTCGAGGGGATGGAGCAGCGCTAGGAGGTTGCGGGCGAGCAGGTCGCTGCGCTCGGCGGCGTATTTGGCGGTTGGATATTGTCTGAGGAGAGGTTCGAGGCGGTCGAGCGTTTGGCGCTGCCATCGCTCTTCGTTGCTGCTCGAATCGTTCTCGGGCGTGTTTGCGTTAGAAATATCTTCGCGATCGCCAACTCCAATCGCGTTTAAGTAGTCTTCAACCGATTGATTGAGGGCTGTGCAGGCTACCAGGAGGGCACTCGTCGGTAGGCGCTCTAATTTTGCATTCCGAAACGCAGAAACTCGGTAGCGAGACAGTCCTGTCGCGCGACTAAAGGCTGCCCAGCTTGCATATCCGGCCTCATCTCGCCAGATTTGGAGGATGCGATCGCGGGGAGTCTGTGCGGGTTCGGACATGAAAGTGAATCGCCTTGTCGTGTTTGGATAGTAGCAATCCATCGTCTCCAATCGTGCCCGGACTCATTGCTATTTGCGGCCCGACCGCATCGGGAAAATCATCTCTGGCTCTACGTTTAGCCATTCAGTTTCAGTTACCTCTTTTGGGGGCTGATTCCCGCCAGATCTACCGCCATTTCGACATCGGTACGGCCAAACCCACAGCCTCCGATCGCGCGCAGTGGCCTCATCACCTGGTCGATATTGCCGATCCCACTGAAACGGTGACCGTGGCGCAGTATCAGGCACTCGCGCAGGAGACGATCGGGCAAGCCCATCAGGCCAATCTCACGCCGATTTTGGTCGGCGGGACGGGACTTTACGTGCAGGCGATCGCCAGCGGCCTCTCCATTCCACCCGTGCCGCCTCATCCTCACTTGCGCCAGCAGCTAGCGGAGCTGTCTCAACCCGTTTGCTACGCCATGCTGCAACAGGTCGATCCCGTGGGGGCGCGAGCCATTCACGCCAACGACAGCGTGCGGACGTTGCGATCGCTAGAGGTCTACTACGTCACTGGCAGACCCCAATCAGACTTACAACGCCGCCAGCCTCCGTCGTATCCCGTGTTGACGATCGGGTTGCGTTGTCAAGATTTAGATCGGCTGGAAGCGCGCATCCGCCAGCGAACTGAGAGCATGCTGGCGGCTGGCTGGCTGGAGGAAGTCAAAGGCTTACAAGCTCGATACGGAGACGCTCTGCCGCTCTTGAAAACGCTGGGCTATGTCGAGTTGAACGAATATCTGAACGGGGAGAGGACGCTCGCACAGACGCGCGATCGCATCGTCAAACACACGCGCCAGTTCGCCAAACGCCAAATGACCTGGTTCAAACGCACCCCCGGCATTCGCTGGTTCGACTGCGAAGCGCCAGACCTGTACGAACGAGTCGAGCCGGTGGTACGAGAGTTTCTCGCGCGAGATGTTTGAGATGCGTTGTTTGAGACAGCGCGCGGAGTTTATTGAGGGCGATTGGTGCCGTCGATCTCGCGGGGAATGTCCGCCCAGTTGAAGTCATCGATACGCAGTCGGAAACCGCCGGATTGCTGTACGGGGTTGTAGCGCACGGTGAACCCATAGGTGCGGCGATCGTAGCCGAGGGTGTAGATGCTATCCAAGCGCCGCCGGGTCTCCAGGTCGATCGTGGTTTCCACGCCAAAGCGAAACGGGCCGTACACCTGTTGTAGAAGACCGACTCGCAAGCGCTCGCGGCTGGTAATGCGATCGAAGAAAAACGGCGATGCCCCCTGCAAAATGCCGTTGGAATAGGTGACGTTCAAGCCCGTATAGTCGAAGCTGTCGTCGATGAACTCGCCAAAGACGGTTTCAATGCCGATGCTGCCCGCTACGTAGGATTGCGATTTACCATCCGTGTAAATCGATTCGCTGCCAGACACTCCCGTATTCAGCCAGATGCCTTGCTGAATGGGCGACGAGCTGAAGCGCAGCCGCAGCGGGTCGGGGTTGGGCGGTAATTCCCAGAGTGGGAACGATTTGGTTACGGCAGCACCCAAACGAAAGCGAGTGAGCTGGAGGCGATCGCTCTCATCCGCCAAGTCTTCAGAGATAGTCTCGGAGATCTCGCGCTCGCCCGGAGCATCCAGATAATCCACTGAAGTCGAAAAACTTGCCTCAATACCTGAATCTCCAAGCATGTAGACGGGGGAGGCATATATCGCGCCCAACTGGTGCTGAACGGTTTGCGTGCCGATGATATCTGCACCAAACCGCTGGCGGTAGCCATATCGGAAACTAACTGTGCCTCCTTCAGCGGTGGAAATGCGATGGTTGAGGACGGCACGGAAGCGGCGATCGAACTGACTGAGGACTAACCCGTTCAGCTCGGTAAATAAACTCGTCACTTGTTGGTTGGCGTGACGAATGCGATAGGCAGTGTTGAACCCGAATCCGCCTAAAAAGCCGTCGGGATTGCCCACAATTTGCTGGGGGAATACTTTGGGCGAAATGACGAAGCTCGCATTCGGGTCGTCCAGCAGTTCCAAGTTGTACGCCACGAATAGTCCGCCGTCTTCATCCTCAAAATCGACACTGATGGGGGGCTGGCTGGAAAAGCTATCGAGACGAAACTGGCGGTTCGGCAATGGCAGGAAGAAAACGCGATCAAACGCCAGTTTGTTCCCCGTTGGATAAATAACTGTCGTGCCGTCGGCGAATGTTCTCACCGTGACGGTTTGTGACTGTAATTCCAGCTCGGGCGGTTCGAGCGGATCGTTGGTAATTCTGACGTTCGTTCCCGTCCAGGTAGACTCGGTGAACGTAATTTCTGCTGCCGTAAATCGCAAGAACCGCACGCTTTCTTGAGGTCGCGTGAAGGCGATGGTGGGCGATCGCCTTAGGGGGTCATTCGGCAAAGGCTCCCGAGTTGTATCGCGGGGCAACGTGTCGAGGTTGAGTTCGCCCCTGGCATTAAAAAACGTGCCCGTTTCGCCGCTGAGATCGTATTCGAGGCGATCGCCCCGCACCTTTTGCTCGCCCACGTCTAAGCGCACGTCGCCTTCAGCGGTGGCGATGCGAGTGTCTAAATCAACTTCCACCCGGTCGGCTTGCAGTAACGCCCGCTCGAATCGCAGTTCGACATTACCTTCCGCCCGAAAGAGAGCCTCATCGCGATCGTAAAGTTGGGTATCGGAGCGCAGTTGTAAGGTGTTGGCGGCTCCCGCGATCGCCTCTGTCACCTCCTCTGGGGGTTCGTCCTCGTCAGAGTCAGAAGGGCTAGGGGCAACGAACTCGATACTGTCAGTTTCTGGCTCGCCAGGAGCATTGGAGTCGGTAGATTCTGCTTCGATAGGAAATGTAGACTCGCTCCCTGATGCCTCTGGTGTCGCGTCTTCCTCGGGAACGGCTTCGAGTTCTTCCGCCTCAGTTACGGGATCGAGATCGCGAACTCTGAGGGGAGCGGGCGACGGAGTGGAAGTTGGTAGAGACGGAGTTTGCGCCCGAGCCTTGTGGCTTGAAATAGAGAACGACCCCGCGATCGCTACAGTCCCGACCGCAAGTAAGCGCACTATTTCGCTCGTCCCCAAATGTAGAGACTCGCGCCAGCAATGATGAATGCTCCTCACAGGTCGTCGCGTGACAGACTATGAGCCAGCATACCGTCTGGCTCGATCTCCTTGCATCACCGCATTCCGAAGAAGTTGAATGTGCGTCTAAACCAGAAATACCGGAGATCGCTCCACCTCAGCCCGAAAAAATGACCGATATCATCCGAGCGATCCAGACTGTCCGACGTACAATCTGTCTGACAGTAACGTGCGGGCGTGACGGTGGCTGAACCAGATTCCACTCCAATGAAAGATCTCGAAGAGCGCTACGGCATTTCGCGATCGGTGCTGTACGTGCGCCTGAAAGCCCTGGCGATCGCAACTGAAAAAGTGGGCAATCGCGCTTACATTTCGCGAGAGCAGCTTCAGCAACTCGACGACCTGCACGCCCACATCGGCGAGGGCGGTACTGTTGCAGAGTTTATTAGGGCGCATTTCCCCGATCGCGATGGGAACGAGCTTCCGGCTGAAAGTTTGGCGCAGGCTCCCGATGCGGCGGCGCTGGGGGCGATGGCACAGGCACTCGAAGCGTTCGCTCCTCTGGTGAGAGCCGCGATCGCCCCTCAAGCGCAACCGACTCCCCCTCCCAATCCGCTGGCTTATTTGGACGTGCTGGAAAAAGTGCGCGCTAACCGCTGGTTGCTCAGCACGCGCGAGCTGGCTTATTTGCTCGGGCGAGCGAGTGAAGGAATTGAGGAGTCAGGCGATCGCTTCGAGCATCGCGGGTTTATCTTCACGCGCGCTCAGCCCGACGCCGACGGACTGACGCAGTGGCAAGTGGCAAAGCCGGACGAGTAGAGAGCGATCGAGACTGCCACGACAAAAGCCCGAGAGCAAACTAGGTAGACTCTCGGGCTTTTGTGAATTCAAGATTCGGGATCGAACTTACCAGCTCGATTTGACGACGCCGGGGAGTAATCCTTCTAGCGCCATCTCGCGCAGGCAGTGACGCGACAGGCCGAAATCGCGGAAGACACCCCGAGGACGACCGGTAACCCAGCAGCGGTTGCGACGGCGGTTGGGGGCGCTGTTGCGGGGTAGCTTTTGCAGGCGACCGTGTAGCTCTAGGCGGGTGAGGGGATCGAGTTCGGGGTTCTTGAGAGCTTCTTTTAGCTCTTCGCGACGACGACGATACTTATCCACCATGCGAGCGCGCTTCTTATCGCGCGCAATCATGCTTTTCTTAGCCACAACGGATTCAGCCTACAAAGACAGTAAATTGACAAGACTACCATGGTAGCGATTGACGTCCGACTAGACAAGTGCTCTGCAATGGTGGTGCAGGCGATCGCCCACACACATTGCTCGCCGTGAGCCGTTTTGCAATCGACCGTTAGCGCTCAAT
>JBCBTL010000033.1:0-10823 GCA_039818705.1 Cyanobacteria bacterium J06639_1 | reverse complement strand
CAGCTTCCCCGACTCGATCAGGGGCACGAATTTCGTGCAACCAATTTCCCAACAGGGAATGTCGGGATTCATTTCCTGGATTGCAGCGCGGTAGGCATGGCTGTTCGCGGTGGCCGGAGTCGCCCAAATGCCAATGCGCTGCCCCTGACGCACTGCGGCTCGCGCTCCGGGCAGGATTAAGCCCAAAATAGGCACGGGGCATTCGTCGCGAATGAGTTCTAGTGCCAGCGCCGAACTGGTGTTGCACGCCATCACGATCGCCTTCACCGGATGTCTGAGCATCCAGGCAACGATATCGCGGACGTATTGGATGATCTCTGCACGAGAGCGCCCGCCGTAAGGCAACCGAGCCGTATCGCCCAAATAGACGAAAGACTCGCTAGGGAGCTGCTGCTGTAATTCTCGCCAGACTGTTAGACCACCAACACCACTATCGAAAACGCCAATTGGCAGGGCTGAAGAATCACGCACTATCGTCACGAACTCCCAAACTGAGGGTGAACTGGCGCGGTAGCGGCGCAGATATCCTGAACTGCTAGCGAAGCAGCACAGATGATCTATCGCTACGCTGCTCGCGCTGGGTGGTGAGGAGAGTGAGAGTTACGCAAAAGCGTATTGACCCTCAATGTAGTTTACCTTAAGCAACTCGGCTGTTCGGCATCCCACTTTTCTTAGCTTTCCCGACGCGATCGCTGAATCCATCGTTTGCCGCAATTGTTACAGGGGTTGTAACACGAACGTCTGGCACTGGAACTGTGTATTACCGCTGACCGAAGTACTCATCAATCCCGTTGACAATTCCTTGTGCCAGTCGCTCCTGATAATTCGGGTCGGCCAAACGACGACCTTCATTCGGATTCGTCAAATAACCCATCTCCAGCAATACAGATGGCATGGACGTGGGAGTATGACGCACCACGTAGAAACGAGCTTTACGAATGCGGCGATCGATCGCTCCACCCGAGCCGCGCACCAAATTGCGGTGCATCACTTGGGCTAGGCGAGCGCTATCCGGTCGCAAATAGTACGTTTCAATGCCGCTGATATCCGAGCGATCGAGGGCGTTAGAGTGAATGCTCACGAAGATGTTGGCTCGCCCGCGCACGGCGGTGTCGATGCGCGGCTGTAGGTCGATTTCGCGATCGTCCCAGCGAGTCATAACCACCCGATAGCCTCGCGCTTCCAGCATGGCCTTGACGCGATTAGACACGGCCATGTTGACCCGTTTTTCTTGCACGCCACCGACTCCGATCGCGCCAGGGTCGTAACCGCCATGGCCGGGGTCGATCGCCACAGTAATGCCACTGCCGTTGGTGGGGCGCTGCGTGGTTGGAGCGGGCGGACGCAGAGTGGGAGTCGTCGGCTGCACGCGCGTGTTGGGCGGTCGCGTGATGGTGAAGCGCGAGTTATTGCCAGGCAGTGCCGACATCATGCGAATGTCGAGGGCGATGCGGCGCGTGCCCTGGTTGGAGCTGTCTTCGGCGATCGTAAAGCCCTGACTGGGTTTCACGAGCACCGACACCGTGCGCGGATTCACCTGCTCGAAGCGAATGAGTTCCACCGGACTGTTTGCTGACAACCCGGGATTGGGGAGAGACTGTGGCAATCGTGCCGGAGTCACCGACAAACGGTATTCACCCGTTTTCGGATCCCAACCGCTGGTGTAGAACAAAAATCCATCCGCATTCAGCACGAGGCGATTGCCTTGCACCTGTACGGAAGAAATGTTCGCCAGAGGCCCGCTAGACTGACCGCTGGGCACGTTGGGAATTAGAGTCGCGGATTGAGCTCCACCAGCTGGGTACAGTCGAATACCACCTCTGGCGGCATCGTAGGTGGCTTGCCAATCGCTAGAAGACGGTGCAACGTCGAGCACGATTCGAGCAATATTTCTCTGCCATTGCCCGTGTCGAACTGAGGATACCCCCAACCGGTTTACGCCTCGCTGTTTGGGCGCACGAATCCCCGACAGATCGCCATTGATAACATCGACGACGACACGGTGGGGGTCGAACACTAAGCGAGTACTCACCTGAGCGCGACCGCTCGTGGGAATAAAAAAGCCTTCAGCGGTGTCTTGAATGTCGTAAACTCTCGTCTTCGGCCCCGAAAAGGTAACGGGAGGGGGAGCAGACGGAGCGGGCGGAGAAAACCTCCCATTCAGGGTGGGGGGCGGTCCTAACGGAGGAGTTGAAGTAGGTGGATTGATGGCCGATCGTGAGGGCAGGGGCAGAACGGGCGATCGCTGCGTTCTCAGCTGCGGCGGTAACGGCGGTATGCCAGATCCACTGGATGATGAGGAAGTCCGGGGTGGCAAAAGCGGTTCGAGGGGAGCGGAGGCAACTTTCCCATCAACGTTGACTTTGACCACCCATGCATTGGGTGCTGAGCTATCAAGAACGACATCTTTCGGGCTGACCTTCACGCCATCAGCTACGTCCAGAACGAATCGCGTGGTCGTGGGATTGAACTGGCTAATGCGGACAGACTTGATACTACCCGTATACCGCAGCATCTTCTCAGGACGTCCCCACGTCGTATTGGGTAAGTCCACCACGATACGGGTCGGGGTATCGACCACTCCCATTTTGGGCGTGACTGGCCCAGACGTATTGATGACGAGATGGTTGAGAGACGAGTTAAAGGTGTGACTTCTCAGGCGATTGCGAGCTTGTGCCTGTGCAGCAGGGGCATCGACAGCGCTTGCCATCAACGCGATCGCGATCGCTCCAGCCCCCAAAGAAAGTCCCTGTACGCCCAGCGTCAGTGATAGTAACCACGCGCCAAAGCGGGCAGGCGATCGCGGCGATCGCCGTTCGGAATGAGGCCGAGTCAGGTGTGAAATCTGACTGTTCGGGGTCTTTAATTTGCGGGCTTGCTGCACGTTCGCGATCGCCTCCACCACTGCCTTTCGACCTCCGCCCTTTTGACTAGGAACCACTATATCAACGGCTTCGAGTTCGCGCTTCACCTCGACGGTTTTTGACGTTGCGCGATCGGTCATTCTTTGATTCGCAGCGTTCGATCTGCCGCGATCGAACGCAGGCTCGCCCAAACACCCGAACGCATTCGATTTCGTTGAATTTCGCTAGAACTGGGGTAGACATCGGGCAGCCCGTCATTGGAAGTTTTATCTCGATTGAGCCTCTATCTGGACTGAAATTCTGTCCCGATTGAGACTCGACTCCAATTGAACCGAAGCGCCACTGACTTGTAGGCTGGATGGCGTTGACAATCCAGATGAATCCCGTGACATCTACGGCTCGACGTACCGAAAAAGACTCGATGGGAGAGCGTCAGCTTCCCGACTCTGTCTATTACGGCATCCAGACGGCACGCGCCCTCGATAACTTTTCCATTAGCGGCATTCATCCCTTGCCAATTTACGTTGATGCCTGTGTTTCGATCAAGAAAGCTGCAGCCAAAGTAAACGCAGAACTCGGCTGTATTCCGCAGGACATTGCCGAAGCGATCGCCACGGCTGCCGATGAAATTGTTAAAGAGCGCCGCCTACGCGATCAATTCGTTGTCGATATCTATCAGGCGGGAGCGGGTACTTCGCATCACATGAACGTGAATGAAGTTCTCGCCAATCGCGCCCTAGAAATTCTCGGTGACGTGAAAGGCAATTACCAGCGCGTCAGCCCCAATGACATCGTGAATTACGGTCAGTCCACTAACGATGTCATTCCGACAGCCATTCGATTTGCGGCACTGGTGGCCTTGCACCGAGATATGCTGCCTGCCATGCTTCAGTTTGCTGCCGCGTTGACGACCAAAGCAGAAGAATTTCAAGACGTTATCAAGTCAGGCCGCACGCACCTGCAAGATGCCGTCCCCGTTCGATTAGGAGATACGTTTCGCGCGGCTGCAGATATCGCGTCAGACCACGCCCGGCGACTGCAATATGCCGCTACCGATCTGCAAATCATTGGCTTGGGAGGGAGTGCTGCCGGAACGGGGCTGAACGCGCACCCCGACTATTGCGCACAGGTGGCGATCGCCCTTACCCAATGCCTTGCCGACTATCTCACCCCCATCCAACCTGACATCGCACTGACTCCAGCCGATAACCTCATGGCGGCCATGCAAAGTATGGCTCCCTTTGCCAGCGTGTCGAGCGCCCTGCGCAACTTCGCCCTGGATCTGACCAAAATCGCCAACGATTTGCGTTTGATGGATTCGGGTCCCAAGACAGGCCTCAAAGAAATCCAGCTTCCCCCCGTCCAACCGGGCTCTTCCATCATGCCTGGCAAGTACAATCCAGTGATGGCGGAGATGACCAACATGGTTTGCTATCAGGTCATGGGGTTAGATGCAGCGATCGCCGCCTGCGCGCAGGCTGGCCAGTTCGAGCTGAACGTGATGATGCCGCTGATTGCCTACGACTTGCTTCATGCCATTCAAATTAGCGCCAACGCCCTCAAGGCACTGACGCAAAAATGTATTTTCGATATTGAGGCAAATCGCGATCGCTGTCGGACTTACGCTGAGGGCAGTCTGGCCTTGGTGACCGCCCTCAATCCTCATATCGGCTATCTCGAAGCTGCCCGCGTCGCTAGAACATCGCTGGCTACGGGCAAAACCATTCGCGAAGTGGCGATCGAGCGCCAGCTCATGACGGCATCAGACCTCGATCGCGTCCTCGATTTAGCTGATATGAGCCAACCGCACCCCCGCGCGCCAATCTCCGAACGCGAGTAGCCTGGCGAGTCGATTCAATCGAACGGAATCGATCGAACTGACTCTGAAGCCCGGTATCCCGAACGCTGCGTCCGCCATTCAGTCCTCATCGAGGCGCTCCAATTTAATGTTGCGATGGCCGAGTTTGATCTCGAATTCATCGCCAGGAGAAAGCCCCATTTCTTGGGTGTAGGTTGCACCAATTAACAAATTGCCATTCTTGTGAACAGAGACGCGGTAGGTGGGGGCACGTCCGCGACTGCCGCTGGAATCGCTAGCATCCAAGTTTACGTCGGTTGCTTTGAGCATCGCATTGTAGAACTGCATCAGGTTGATGCGTTCCTGACCGTTCTTGGTTTGAGTGACATAGCCACAAGCTTTCGCTTTTTCTTTCACATCTACATCACCCAGTTCGCGAGCCTTCTCCATCAGGTCTTTGCCGACCAAAGGCTTGGGTTGAGTCTTTTTGGGCATAGGGATTACATGTCAACGCACGACAGCAAGTCTACCGAGATAAATGGTTGAAGTGCAAGTCTTTTGGTTTTTTTCTGATAGCCAGTTGGCGATAATTCCCGCGATTCATTTATAGAGACGGAAATTTCGATCGGTTTTGGAGGGTAGCTCCTCCCAGCTTTGACACTGAGAAAATTGCGATCGCGATGCAGACCTTTACGCACGCTTCGTCAAGCGATCGCGGCATGAAGTCGAGCTGTGCCGTTGGGAAAGAGGCATGAAATCGGCTAGCAGCCGCAATTGATGCTCCAGAAAGTCAATACGTGTACCGCCGATCTCGGCGTAATTTTGCCGTATCGAATGTTGCAAAGAGTGCCCTTCCCCCTCGACGACGAGGAGTGAGAACGAGGATTCACACGCGGTTTATCCGTACTGGGTTGATCCCGCGACACGCGCTTCTCACGACACGTTTCGACTTCATGCTGGTGATTTGCACGGATGCATGATGGTAACAGGACCTTATTGGGTTACGCGCCGATGTCTGGCGACGCAGCGGGAAGAGAGGAGGTTGCCTCTGGCGCGGCAGTATGAGACTCCGCACGAGAGATTGGCGAGATCCGAGAGATTTGAATGCGATCGAGGCGGGGGCCGTCATTGCTTTCGACCGTAAATTCTAAATTTTCCCAAGTGATGCAATCGCCTTCTGTGGGGATTTTCTGCATTCGGTAAATTAAGAACCCGCCCAACGTTTGATAGTCATCGTGTTGGGGAAGCTGGAGACCGAGCTGTTCGTTAACTTCATCCAGGCTAACTTGGGCTTGGACGAGCGTCGTGCTGGGGTCGATCGTCTGAAAATCAGGCTCGTCGCCATTACCTTCTTCATCTTCGATGCGACCGACGATTTCTTCGACCAAGTCGTGTAGGGTAATCAGACCCGCCGTACCGCCAAATTCATCAACAACCGTCACGAGAGTGTGATGGTACTGTTGCATGTCGGAGAGGAGTTCGCCTACGGGTTTATTTTGATGTACGAAATGGGTTTCGCGGACGAACGGCTGAATTGGACTGTCGAGGCCGATTTCTCCATTGCCCAAGGCGGACGCAACTTCTTTGAGATAAAGCGTGCCCCGAATATCATCCAGGGACTCGCCGATGACGGGATAGCGGGAATGATTGGTCTGAGAGACTTCCTGCAAAAGATCGCGCACGATCGCCGACACTTCCACTGCGTCAATGCTCGTGCGTGGAATCATGACTTCACTTGCAACTGAGTCGCCGAATTCAAACACGTTGGTTAGCAATTCGCGTTCGTCTTCTTCTAACGTGCCGGATTCATTAGAGGACGCAATAATAAGCTGGAGTTCCTCCGCTGAAGAAAAGGCTCCTAACCGTTGCGTGGCTGAGGGAATGGGGACGCGCAACAGTCTCAACAGCGCATTGGACGACCAGCCCAAGACGGTCACGAAAGGCCCTAGTAAAAGTCGTGCCGCTCGGCCGATCCGAATGAGGCTCAAAGACGTGCGTTCGGGATAGGTAATTGCTAGCGTTTTGGGTACCAGTTCGCCAATGATGACTTGCAAAAAAGCGATCGCCCCAAACGTTAGCGGCACGGTCAATGCCGGGGGAAATCCGGGAATGAAACTGAATAGATATCGCGTCAGCCCTGCAACTCGGGTCGCTCCGATCCACCCTAGAGCCAGACTTGCGATCGTGATGCAAAGCTGAATGGCTGAGAGGTATGGGTCGAGATTTTCCTGGGCTTGGTTGACGTGGCGAGCATCGCGATTGTCTTCATCGACGAGTTGCGCGATACGCGATCGCCGAACGGAGACGAGGGAAAATTCAGCCGCGACGAACAGGGCATTGACCGATATCAGAAAAACGACCCAAAAGAGACTGCTAAGTACGTCGCTTTGCGCGGGGGCAGATAGAGGGGGCAGGGCAGCGATCGCTGCCATCAATGATGGAGGTTCGTCCATTGAAGTGGGGTAGAGAATGGAGAATGCGGCAGGACGGACAGAAATAGCGATGTCAACGCGCTCGCAGAGCCAAATCGGTCGGCTTCGGCAACAGGTTAAAACATTGTGCTGAATTGTAACTCAGTCGCGCCCGCCTCGGCGATCTCGCATCGCTTGTAAAGATTCCCGCGCGGTTCCCGAAGAGCATCGAGGGCATTCGTTAGGTTTGAAATAGCGCTGAGGATATTGCCATGAATGCAGCCACAACCACGCTCGAACGCATTGAAGAACGCAAAGTGTGGATGGGAGGTGAGTGGCACGCCGGGAAAGGCATCCGCGATATTCTCAATCCGTTCGACGGCAAGCTAGTCGGTCGGGTTCACCTCGGCGACGAGGCCATGCTGGATGAGGCGATCGCGATCGCCCAGCAGACTTACGACTCCACTTGGAAACGGCAACCCGCCCACGTCCGCGCCAGCATTTTGCGACGCACGGCGGAACTCCTGCGGGAGCGGGGAGAGGCCTTTGCCAAGGCGATTGCGCTAGAGGTAGGCAAGCCAATTCAGGTGGCGCGGGGAGAAGCAGGGCGCGCCGTTTGCACGTTTGAGGAAGCAGCGCGCGAATGTTTGAATCTCCACGGCGAACAGATTCCTACGGATGCAGTGGCCAATGGGGTTGGCCGGTTTGCGGTCACGACCCGGCAGTCTCTCGGGGTGGTGGGGGCGATTACACCGTTTAATTTTCCGCTCAATTTGGTGGCTCACAAAGTGGCCCCGGCTCTGGCTGCTGGCAATACAGTCGTGCTCAAGCCTCCCAGCGATGGCCCCTCACCAGCACTGATGCTGGCTGAAGTGTTAGCTGAAGCTGGGTTGCCAGCAGGATGCCTACAGGTGGTGCCTTGTCCGGGGCAGGTGGCCGAGCGGCTAGCGACCGACCCGCGCGTGCAAGTGCTCACGTTTACGGGCAGCGCGGAGGTGGGCTGGCATTTGCGATCGCTCGCCCGCGAAAAGAAAGTCATGCTCGAACTCGGGTCGATGAGTCCGGCGATCGTGCATGAAGACGCGGATTTGGATTTAGCGATCGCGCGCTGCGTATTTGGCGGATTTGCCTTCGCCGGACAGGTTTGCATCCACACGCAGCGGGTGCTGATTCACGCATCGCGGTTTGAGGAGTTCGCTCGCAGGTTCGCGGCCGAAGTTGAGAAGCTGACGGTTGGCGACCCGCTCGACGAGGAGACTTTCGTGGGGCCGATGGTGCGTCTGTCCGAACGCGATCGCGTTCATCAATGGGTCACTGAAGCAAAAGCTGCGGGCGCTGACATCCTGACTGGTGGGTCGATCCACTCACAATACGAGTCGTGCTATTTGCCCACGGTCATTGCAAACCTACCTGCGGGGACGACGTTGAGCTGTAGCGAGGTCTTCGGCCCCGTGGTGTTAATGAAGTCGTATTAAAAATTCTATGAGGCGATCGCGATCGCCAACGACACCCCTTATCGAGGCCTGAATGCCGGAGTGTTCACGAACGATTACCGTCTCGCGCTGCAAGCCAGTCGCGACCTGCACGCAGGAACGGTGCTGATTAATGAAAGTCCGACCTGGCGAATTGACCTGATGCCCTATGGTGGCTTGGGCAAGTCAGGCTCGGGTCGGGAAGGGCCGCGCTACGCGATCGAAGAGATGACCGAGATTAAGCTGACGGTGTTCAAGCTCTGAAGCGTCCAGATCTGAAGCACGAGTCACGCGGGCGAGGTGGGTGTGAGTGAGGTAATGCAGCCTTTGTCGGCGAGCGATCGCGCGTGGCTGGCTAACATTTGGCTAGTAGCAACGGATATGGACGGGACGTTAACGCGCGGCGATCGCTTCGTTCCCGAGTTGCTGCAGGCTCTTCAGGATTTAGAGCGTGCGGCTATTCGCGTCATCATCGTGACCGGACGATCGGCGGGCTGGGTGAGCGGAGTGGGTGCCTATTTGCCCGTAGCGGGAGCGATCGCGGAAAACGGGGGATTGTTCTGCCCTCACAGCACGGTGGATGCGCCGCAACTACTAACCGATATCCCTGACATCGATGCGCACCGTCGCGCGCTGTCGGCGACGTTCGATCGCCTCAAAGCTCGCTTCCCTGACATTCAGACCGCTGCCGATAATCAGTTTCGCGTCACGGACTGGACGTTTGAGAATCAGACATTTTCTGCGCCAGACCTGGAGGAGATGCGATCGCTGTGTGCCAGAGACGGATGGGGCTTTACGTACAGCGCTGTCCAGTGTCACGTCAAACCCGTCGAACAGGACAAAGCGCGAGGGCTGATGCGGGCGATCGGCGATCGCTTTCCCGCAGTGTCCTCTCGCAACATTCTGACGGTGGGCGACAGTCCGAACGATGAAAGTTTATTCGATCCGCAACGATTTCCGCACTCGGCGGGCGTAGCCAATCTAAAGCGCTACGAAACTGTCCTCACCCATTTACCCGCGCGCGTGACTCAAGCTGAGGAAGGAGCAGGATTTTGCGAACTGGCCGAATGGGTGTTGAGATCGCGCCAGTCACACATCAAAAGCCCAGCGATGTAGCCTGCGATGTTGGTGGTCATTCATCGTGTCGTCTAGACTACGCGCGGCGACTCTCGAATGAGGAAGTCTCATGCGCTGCGTATTTCTAGGCGACCTGCACTATTCTGACTATCCCGAACGCGCTCACGCTGAAGCTCGCGATCGCCTGTTTGCAGAATGGTTCCGACAAATTGGCGAGCTAAACGCTGATTTCGCCTTCGCCGTAGGCGACACCACCAATCAAGGTTCGATGTCCGAAATGCAGGGCTTGCAAGCGATCGCAGATGCCAGCAGCCTTCCTCTCGTGCGCATAACCGGCAATCACGACTGCTACAACTTGCCGAAATCAGAACTCGCACCCTTCTTCTTGGGTGACTGCGAATCTCATTCGGACGAGCACCTATACGCATATTTCGATGTTGGCTCGACGCGGTTCGTGCTGACCGATACGTCACGCGATCGCGATGACGAAAACTACGGCGGCTTTGTTGCTCGCGAGCAGTTGCAATGGCTCTCAGAAACGCTGGCCGATTTCGAGCAACAGAAGCGTTTACATCACGCGATCGTGATGGGTCATCACCCTCTCCACGACACGACGCGACGCAGCACGGGACTGATGCTGCAAATTGCCAATAGCCCAGAAGTCGAGACTTCACTGGCATCGCTCCAGCAAAAAAACGGCTTGTATTTCTGCGGGCACAACCACAACCACAGCATTCACACCCGCAACAACTGGCATCACGTCCAAACCGCTAATCCGCTCGACTGCCGCAGCTTCCGACTCGTAACCCTAACGAATACAAGCGCAACAGTAGAAACGATTGACTTCAACCTATCCGATCCCGAACTGGCCTCTGATTTCGAGACCGTTCGTCACAATATTCCGGCAGGCTTCACCCCCCAGAAGTTCGAAGACTCCTACGGGGATGAAAGCGATCGCTTTTGCACCATCCACTACGCGACAAAGCGTTAAACAAACCATCTTTTTAACAGCCGACGGATTATTCGATCGCAAAAGCCCCCTCTCATCAGAGAGGAGGCCAAAGGTTGTGAACCTAAATTCCTAGTGCTGGAGTCACCCAGCCGGGGAAAGATTTAAGCGTTGATGGCAGGAGCAGCCAGAGCGACCGGAGCAGCCTCGCCAGCAGCCAAGTCCAACGGGAAGTTGTGAGCATTGCGCTCG
>JBCBTL010000032.1:0-10849 GCA_039818705.1 Cyanobacteria bacterium J06639_1 | reverse complement strand
CCCAACGCCCAGCGTGTCGAGTTCGTCCGCGATCTAGACGCGCAAGACCCTTACGTTGTCAAACTCCGCTGTGCCTTGCAAGCGACATCCGCTGCAGACGTGGCAATCGATTCAAGCTTGACCTGTCCGTAAAGAAGAGGCTTAAAGATGATGCGCCCCTCTGCGCCTCCAGTAGCTCCTTACTTGGGCTCCAACGCTCGACGAGGCTTCGCGTTGCTAGAAGTCCTAGCCTCGGTCGTCATCGTGCTCGTAGCTTTAGCAGCGCTGTCGCCAACGCTCGTCATTGCTGCAGCAACGCGAATTCAGTCTCGCCGCATTGAAGCCGCGACCAATCTGGCGTACCAAGAACTCGACCGGGCTCGCCAAGTTTTGGATCGGGGGCCAGGCAACTACGCAGCAGCAGACTTGCCTAAGGTCGTGACGCTCAGTGATTTTGCCAAAACACCGCCATCGGGCGATGTCATAACCGTGGGTGAGTTTCGCGTGCAGGTTTTTCGCGATGCTGGTATTGACTGTCCCGCCCCCAACGATTCAACTCCATGTTTTTTCAAGATGGGCGCGAGGGTTTACAGCGAGCAAGCCTTTTCTGGAAGCACCTACACTGGCAGTACAGATGTCACCCCTCTGGCTGGTAATGTTGCTGGCGCTGCCAGCGTGTTAAAAGCCAAAGAGCGACCTTTAGCTTTCGTGACCGCTGAAATCGGCAGTCAGACGACTCTCGAACAGTACTGTACATACCTTGCCTCGGCGAGTTGCTAATGGGTTCCAAGAGGGTCAGAAACGTCATGCTTTTTCGTTTATTGCGCCAGCGAATCTTTTCACGAGCGAGTACCCGCAACCGCGGCTTTACCCTGACCGAGTTGCTAGTTGGGCTCGTTACCTCCAGCATCTTTCTGGCGGCAACTGGTGGCATTGTCATAGAGGTCATCAAGCAAGAACGGCGAGAAGAGGCCAAGACCCTAACTCAGTTGGAAATGCAGCTAGCAATGGACTACATCCGACGCGACCTGCAGGAATCTGTATTTGTCTACAGCGGGCAAGAACTTCAAGATCGGTTAGTTGCACCAGGCTATATCAACACGAATGACACTCCAGTGCTTGCATTTTGGAAATTGAGGGAAGCCAAAGAGTGTAAGAACGATTTCACCACAACGACTTGCAACGGCGACCCTGGGAATCAGGGTATCGGCGCACTGTCACTAGTTGGCAACATGTACGTTCTGGTGGTTTATTACTGGCAGGCCAACTCGTCGAGTACGGTTTGGCCTGAAGGGCAGTTCGGTCCAGCCCGGATCACTCGTCTAGAACTCGATGCTCTAGCAGACGGTACTTTGGCCCAGCGGGGTGACTATCGCGCTCCATCTCCACCTAGATACCTAGAGTGGCCGTACGTTCCTCCTTCGCCCGCTCTTGCCGGGTTCGATGGCACTCAGTCTCCAAGGGAGGTGCTGACCGCATTTGTGGACGGCAACAGTTCGGCTACGGCAACGATAACCTGCCCAGCAAACTACAACCCGAGTCCCGACAACACGGGTACTCCCGCAGCACCGAATGCTTTCTACGCGTTTTATGCTTGCGTGCGCGATCAGAATGCTCCAACCGACGCGCAAGATGTCATCGTTCACATACGTGGCAACGCCTTGGCTCGTGCGGATGGTACGGCAAACTCAAACGATCGCGGTTTCTTCCCTGAATTGCAAACAACGGTATTTGCTCGGACTCAGTTTTCGCCCTAACTTAGATCGGTTACTACAAATTTGGGAAAACCATGCTCTTTGATAAGACTCGTCTACACAAAGCTGGCATTTCAGTAGTACTCACACGAGCTTCTGAAGGATTTACCCTGCTGGAAATGCTCAGCGCGATCGCCATTTTGGGTATTGCGGCGGCGATATCCATTCCCGCCGGGGCTCGATTGTTCCAGCGTTTCGAGTTAGACGCAGCACAGAGTGAGCTGCTTCAAGCTATGCGTACGGCTCAAGTCAACGCTCAGCGCTATTCGGAGCGCTGGGGAGTGGATGTTGTAAACGTTTCTGGCAGCATGAGAGTGCGAGCCATGCCTGTCAATGCCTCTGATAACTTAGATCCAACTCGTTGTGCTCAAAAGAGCTGCTTAGAATATTTCGCTGTGTCTTCTGTGCAAGAGGTGAGTCCTGGAGCAGCGTTTTCCAACTCCGTTGCAACATTCAACAGTCGTGGTGAGTTGGACGAGCTAACAGGTAGATTTTTCCGAATTCAGTCTAAGTCTTCCGCCCTTACCGAAAGATGTGTCGTTGCGACATCGTTACTGGGTGGCCTGAGAGCGATTGAAGAAGGACAGTCTCCCTGCCTTTAGAGGCGTTCGCTATCTAGACAGCATTGCATGGTCGAGTCTTTTCAGCATCGCGACCCGAGAGATTTCAGACGAATGTTCCAAGGAACTAATGGTGCATGGCTGACGGACCTGCAGGCGATCGCCTGAGATGGAGAGTGTTATCAGCCTGTTATTGAGAACAGAATCAACAGTTCAATTCTCTAGAGTTTCTGTAACCCTCTATTGGCAGGCTTTTGGGCTAAGTTTCGGGAGTATGCATTTGCCTTGGTGGGGCGGGTAGGATGATAGTAGTAAGTTGCGTTTTAACAGTTGTATGCTTGTCTCAATCGCTAAAGCCGCTGCGATGCTCGGTACTGGTAAACACGAGCACTTCATTACGACCGACCGAAAAGTCGCGATCGCCCCACTGGGCAGGGCGGATGTTGCCATCAGCTCTATTGACGCATTGAACATGATGATTCCTGTTGTGAAACCCGAGAGCGCGGGCGATACGCCAGAACAAATTTGTGCGGAACTGGAGCGATTGGCAGAAGAGATTCAGTCAAAGCCCGTAGAATTAACGGCTGAGCAGAAGCGAGCCGCAGCCTACCGCGCGATCCGCGGCGATGGGAGCTAGGTGGCGTCATACGGAACTCAGGGTGAGTGACGTTTGCCGCTAGACTCGATCCAGTGCGTTTTTTGGGCTGGATTTGAGGCCGTGCTTGATATCAAACTGTTGCGCGATCGCTCTGAGTACGCGCGCGAGGCGTTGGCGAAGCGCGGAGCGGAAGGGAATTTAGATAGCGCGATCGCTCTCGATGGCGAACGGCGAGAGTTGGAGACTAAGCGATCGCAGTTGCAGTCGCAAGGTAACGATATTGGCAAGCAGGTCGGTGCGGCGATTCGGGGTGGAGCTGACCCGAAGGGCGAGGACGTTGCGGCGCTGCGGGAGAAAGGGACGCAGTTGAAGCAGGCGATCGCGGAGCTGGAGGAGCGCGAGCGGGCGATCGATGAAGACTTGCGGGGTTTGCTGCTGCAAATGCCGAACTTGCCGCTGGATGTCGTGCCGGTGGGTAGAGATGAATCTGAGAATGTGGAGCTGAAGCGCTGGGGGGATGAGTTTAAGCCGCAGCACGAGGTTCTGTCTCACGATGAAATTGCGCTGAAGCTGGGAATTATTGACTTCGAGCGGGCGGTGAAGATTTCTCAGAGTCGGTTTGCGGCTTTGGTGGGGGCTGGAGCGGCTTTGGAGCGGGCGTTGGCAACAATGATGCTCGATCGCCACGTGGAAGCTGGGTACACGGAAATGATGCCACCGTTGCTCGTAAACTCGGCGACGCTGCAGGGAACGGGGCAACTGCCGAAGTTCGCAGAGGATAGTTTTAAGTGCGATAGCGATGACCTTTGGCTGACTCCGACAGCGGAAGTGCCGCTGACGAATTTTTATCGCGACGAGATTTTAGCGGACGAGCAGCTACCGCTGAATTTTTGCGCGTTTACGCCGTGTTTCCGGCGCGAGGCGGGGAGCTACGGGCGCGATACGAAGGGGCTGATTCGGCTGCATCAGTTCAACAAAGTGGAAATGGTGAAGGTGGTGCATCCTGATGAGTCTGAGGCCGAGCATTTGAAGCTGCTGGCGGATGCGGAGGCGGTTTTGCAACTGTTGAAGCTGCCGTATCGGGTGATCGAGCTTTGCACGGGGGATTTGGGGTTTTCGGCGAGTCGCTGTTACGACCTGGAGGTGTGGTTGCCGTCACAGGGGACGTATCGGGAGATTTCGAGCTGCTCCAACTGTTGGGATTTTCAGGCGAGACGGGCGAATTTGCGGTTCAAGCAAGCGGGCAAGAAGGGGACGCAGTTCGTGCATACCCTAAACGGGTCGGGGTTGGCGGTGGGACGGACGATGGCGGCGGTGTTAGAGAACTATCAGCAGCCTGACGGTAGCGTGGAGATTCCGATCGCGCTGCAAGGGTTGATGAAATGCGATCGCCTCGTTCCTACGAAATAGCCGTTACATCCGTGAAATTAGCGCCCTTCTGGGAGCGATTTGGGAAAATCCGGGCGATCGCACTTTCGGTCTGGCGCGAGTCGGCCTAAGGTGGGTGTGGATTTATGCATGAATTCCAGACGTTTGAGCTGGAATGGGGCTGTATTCGCTTTTTGAGGACGCCGAACGATTGCGACCGGAGAACGGTCAGGAGGTAATGATGAGCAGTCCAATGCAGGCGCAAGCGGCCAAGGTGTGGGGAATCGTTTCAGATTCTGAGTTTTGGGATACGTATCGCAAGGCGATCGATGCGATTTGGAAAGTGATTGTTGAAACTGCCAACCTCTTGAAAGAAGTTGGGATTTTGGCGTGGTTGACTATTTGTTTGGTTTTGGTGCTCGGCGACTGGCTGTGGTCGGGTGGCGTATCGGTCTACGCGAAAGGGCGGGATGTCGTCCAGAACTTAACAGCGGAGAAAGAAGATGGCGAGCAGCTCGGTGCGGGCGCGGGTCAAGCTTTAGTGACGGCGAGCCGGTCGAGCTTGGCTTCGGCGATTGCCGGAGCGCGATCGCAGTTGGGTTTACCGGAAAAGACGCAAGCTCCGCTGGAGTTGGCGAAGCCCGCTGAGAAAGAAAAAGTGGCGGTTGCAGCCCCCGCAGCCAAGGTGGAAGCTCCGGCGAAAGCGGCGGCTCCTCCCGTGGCTGAAAAAGCGGCTGAACCTAAAACTGAGGCCGAGCCTGAGCCTTCCGCAGACACAACGGAAGACGAGGCGGAAGAGGCTTAGGCGATCGCTTTGAGAGCTTGAGTCAGCGCGATCGCGCTTATTGGCCGGGGGACTATTCGTTCTCCGGCCAGCTTGTATCGATCGCTTGCAAGACCCCGTCCAAGTCTGCGCCACCGACGTAGTCCACTACGCCACTCCAAAACGTACCCGTACCGACGGCTCCCGGCATCAAATCGGACGCATCGAAGCGAATGGAGGTAGCGTTGGCGAGCAGTTCGGCCTGTTGGCTCAGGAGGGGGTTGGTGTAAGAGTCGGGCGTAATGCTCTGGTGGGGGGAGATATAGTTTTCGCTTTCCACCCAGCGCTGGTGAGGTTCGACTGTGGTGAGGTACTCGACGAGGGCGCGCGTTTCTGGCGAATCGGATAGGGCTGCGAACACGGTTCCGGCGATGAGGAGCGGAGCATCGGAGTCTGGCTCGATGCTGGGGAGAGGGAAAATCGCGACATCCGTGCCGACCTCGACATCTTCGGGGAAGAAGGTGGAGATGAAGTTGGCCTGACGGTGCAGGTAGCAGCCGGGGGGATTGCTAAAAAGCGGCTGAGGGGAATCGCCGAAGGGGGTGCTGATGACGCCGATCGCGCCGCCTAGAGCGTAGTCAGAGCTGCGGGCGATCGCGCCGAATCGCTCGAACGAGGTTTTGATGACTGGATGGGTGAAGGGGATGTCGCGTGCGACCCAGCGATCGTAGATGTCGGTTCCGCCTTCGCGCAGGACGATATCTTCAATCCAGTCGGTGCCGACCCAACCGGAGGCTGCGCCGCTTTCGATGCCGAGACACCAGGGGGTCTTGCCTTCTGAGATGAGGCGATCGCTCAACGCCATCATTTCGTCCCACGTAGTCGGGACTGCGTAGCCCTCCGCCTCGAAAACATCCGGGCGATACCAAACTAGGCTCTTCACGTCGGCACGCGACCAGAGACCATAAAGCTCGCCGTCCACCGTGCCGAGGTCGAGCCACGTTTGGGCGAAGGCGGTTTCGAGTTGCGATCGCTCGATTAATTCAGTGAGCGGCACTAATTCTCCTTGACGAGCCAGATCTGCCATCAACCCCGGCTGAGGGAACAGAGCCAAATCGGGAGGGTTGCCAGCGGTGGCGCGCACGGGGAGTAAGGTGGCGAAGTTGGCAGTGCCTTCGTAGATGACTTCGATGCCGGTAGCGTCGGTGAAGGGTTGCATCACCTGTTCGATGGTGGTTTGGCCGTCTCCCGTGATGGAACCGAGAATCGTGACGGTGGGAGGTCGTGACGTGTCGGGGGAAGGGGTGCAGGCGATCGCCAGACTGCCCAGCCCCACGAGCGGGATGAGGGATCTCAAGCGTTGGAAACGAGCATTAACCATAAACCCGCGTTCTCCTCAGCGAATTTTCAGGTTCGCGAGCCAGACTCTTGGCTAATGTCGAAATCTTCTGGTGCGAAATGCCTTCAGTATACGGGGTGCGACTTAGGATGCTTGGCAGCTTACGGGCTGAACTTCGTCGCGAGAGGAATGACTGATGACTGCATCCAGCGCGATCGCCGATGTCTCCACTGCTACCAGCATCACGACGATCCGAATTCCCGATCGCTGCACGCAGGTAGCGCTGTGTGGCGGCCCTTACAGCAATTTCGGGGCGGTTGAAGCGTTTCTAGCGGCGACGCAGGAGATCGGCGATCGCTTTTGCTTGGGGGATATCGGCGGGTTTGGCCCCCTGCCCGAACGCACGATCGCTCTGCTGCGCGAGGGGAACGTGCAGTGTTTGCAAGGCAATTACGATAGCGCCATCGGTTTGGGAGAGCGGGACTGCGGCTGCGGATATACCGACCCGCGCGATCGCGAGTTCGCCCAAATTAGCTACGACTACACCTACGCCCACGTTGGGGACACTTCGCGCGAGTGGCTGCGTCAGTTACCCGCCCTGATTCGGGTGGAGTGGCGCGATCGCCGCATTTTGCTTTGTCACGGCAGTCCCGTCCGCACCAATGAATTCGTGTGGGAATCGCAGACGGATGACGAGCGGATTCTGAAGTGGCTGCAAGCATTTGAAGTCGATGGTATCTGCGCGACCCATTCCGGGATTCCGTGGGTGCGGTGGGTGACGCGATCTCTCTCTGATAAGGGGAATTCTCTTTCGGGGAGTTCTGCACGCGGATTTTGGGCGAACGTGGGCGTTCTCGGTCGTCCGGCTCACGATCGCACCCCCCGCGTGTCTTACGGTTTGCTGACGTTTCCACTCGACGCTGACATCCCCACCCCCGAACTCGTCTCGCTAGCCTACGACGTGGAACCCGTGGTCGCGGCCATGCGTTCCGAAGGACTGCCAGAAGAGTTTTGCGAGAGTTTGCAAACGGGGCTGTGGACGACCTGCGCGGAGATTCTGCCCGCAGTCGAGAAAGAACCGCGATCGCGGTTTGGCATTCTTGCGTGACGACATGTTTGCTTAACGGGTTAGCCCGATGGGTTTGTTAGTGGAGGTTTCTCGTGCCTGATACGGTTCGTCAGATTTGGAAGTCGGTTTGCTTGGGGGCGATCGCCACCACGATCGCGATCGCGGGATGCTCGCAGTCACCCCAATCGCAGGGCGGGACGGAAACGGCGGCGGCGATTGCAGAACTAGAGTTTGGAGTGGGGCCGTATTTCCCAACTCCGAACGAGACGCGCGGACAGTTCGAGCCGCTGTTCGAGCAGATCGCGGGCGAGATCGGCGTAGAGGCTGAAGTGCGCGTGACGGAAGACTGGATCGGGATTTCGGAGGCGCTGCGCTCGGGCACGCTGGACGTGGCTTGGTTGGGGCCTTGGGGGTACGTGCTGGCTCAGAATCAGACTCCGGGATTGCAGGCGATCGCCACCGTGAAATATCAAGACCGCCCGGTGTATTACTCGGTGCTGATGGCGCGGGCGGATGCCCCGTTCGACACGCTGGAGGAGGCGATCGCCCTCAGTCAGTCGGGGGATGAAAAGCTGAAGCTGAGCTTGGCGGATGTCGGGTCTACCTCGGGATGGTTGATTCCGACGGCGGAGCTGCAAAATCGGGGTGTCGATCCCAAAGAGGTGTTCGAGTACAGCGAAGGAGCCAGCCACGCGGCACAGGCGATCGGGGTGCTGAGCGGTCAGGTGGATATCGCCTCGGACTACGATCGCAATCTCGACGTGTTGGACAGTACGGGGCGCATCGAGCGCGACGACTTGAAAATTATTTGGCAATCCGACCCGCTGCCTAACGATCCGATCGTGGTGCGAGATGGTTTGCCCGACGAAGTGGTCGAACAATTACAGGACGCGCTCGTCAACTTGAGCGGTGACGACGTTGAAGAACTCTTGCCGCAGAACTACACGGGCTTCATCGAGTCAGACGGCTCGAACTACGCTCCGATCCAAGATGCCGGGACGCTGACTGGCAAACTCAAGTGACCCAACTGCTGCCCCCCGCGATCGCCTCTTCTGCTCCGGAGCGCGACTCCATTGATGCCCTGCTAGAAGCCGAACGCTCCCGGCAGGGAGGGGTGTGGCGATTGTTGAGACGCGGCTTTTTGGGGATAGCGTTGGTGGCGATCGCCCTCGCCAGTCTGCGCGAAGTAGAGGTCAGCCCCACCGAACTCTGGGAGGGGTTGCCGCGCCTGTTGAGCTGGTCGGGGCGATTGTGGCCGCCTGATTTTTCGGAAGTGCCGACTTTTCTAGGCGCTATCTGGGAAACAATGGCGATTTCGATTGTCGGGACGCTGACGGCAGCGATCGCGGCTGTCCCGCTATCTGTTCTGGTGGCGCGCAATCTCAGCCCCATTCCTTGGCTGGGCGGCATCGTGCGATCGGGACTGAACCTCCTACGCAGCATCGATACGGCGATCTTTGCCCTCTTTTTCGTGTCAGTCGTCGGTCTCGGCCCTTTTGCCGGAGCGATGGGAGTTGCATTGCACACCACGGGCACGATGGCAAAACTCTACGCCGAAGCGTTCGAGGCGCTGCCAGCCGAGCCGATTGAGGCGATCGCCGCGACGGGGTGCGATCGCTGGCGCGTCTTTACCTTCGCCGTCTGGCCGGAAGCCTTACCTAGCTTGGGCGGCATCGGCCTGTACTTGTGGGAATACAACGTGCGATCGTCGGTGGTGTTGGGCATTGTGGGGGCGGGCGGTATTGGCTACGAGCTGATGGTGAGCCTGAAACTCCTCGATTTCGCGCGACTGGCAACGATTTTGCTGCTGATTTTGCTGATGGTGAGCGCGATCGACGCATTTAGCGCTCGCATACGCAGGAGCTTGGCTTAGCTGTGCTGTACGTCGAATGCGTATCTAAAACTTACGAAGGCGATCGCGAGTCGCTGCGCAATGTCAGTTTCAAGCTGCCGCGCGGTCAGTTCGTGGCGGTTCTCGGTTCCAGTGGAGCCGGAAAGTCTACGCTGCTGCGCGCTATCACCCGCCAAATCAAACCGGAGCGCGGGCGAATCGAACTCGACGGCCTCGATTTTCTGTCTTGTTCGTCCCGAGAATTACAGCACGCGCGATCGCAGGTTGCCACCATCGCTCAGCAGTTCAACCTCGTCCGCCGCCGAACGGCACTAGAAAATTGCCTCGCAGGTCGGCTGCAAGAGCTTCCCTTTTGGCGCTGCTGTCTGAATCGGTTTCCTGACGAGTGGCTGCGGGCGGGATTGCGATCGCTCTCTCGCGTAGACCTACAAGACGTCGCCTTCCAGCGTGCCGATCGCCTATCGGGAGGTCAGCAGCAGCGGGTGGCCATTGCGCGGGCGCTGATGCAAAACGCTCGCCTCATTTTGGCGGACGAGCCTGTGGCCAGCCTCGACCCAGCTTCGTCGCGGCGGGTCTTAGAAATCTTGCGATCGCTCTGTCATAGAGAAGGACTGACCGTGCTGTGCAGCCTGCATCAGGTGGAGCTGGCTTTGGCGTACAGCGATCGCATTTTGGGACTGCGAGACGGTCAGCTAGTGGCGGACTGCCCAACGCGCGCGTTCGTTCCGGACATTGTCGATCGTATTTACGGGGCGTATCAGGGGCGACCGGACATGGCGGGTACGCACAGCATTATTGCGCTTCGCGATCCGCGAGCTGGATAGATGCGAGCAGAAAGTCACAAGCCGCTGAGAACGTTAATCAAGCAGATTTGAGCTGGATACAGTCACGTACAGCTTGTACGCGCACGAATGGGACTTGTAGCCTGAGAGAAAGCCGTGCCGTGCGCGATTTATGGTGCGATGCGCGAGCTAGACGGTGCGTTCGCGCTCGAACGGAGGCGACACGGTGATTTTTTTGCGCAGAATCGGACGAGGCGGACGACCATCCGGCAAGCGTTCGGGCTCGGGATCGTCAAACTCCGGCGGAATGGGAGCGACAACCACTGGCTTGGGTTCGGGTACGGGAGCGCGTCGGGTTCGCTTTACGTCGCCGGGTTCGAGAACGTAGCATCGCTCCCCATCTTCAAACTCGACCACGGCGACATGCCGGTGGCGAAACTGATTCCATTCTTGTCGAACGAAGAAGCAGGATTCACCCGCTTGAGAGTGGGAGCCTTGCAGCTTTAAGCGATCGCCTGGATTGTATTGAAATATCTGCATCGAGTCAGACCTGTCAATTGCCTCATTCATACTTGGGAATCCATTCTACTCATCGACGGAGTGGCTTTCGAGCAGGGCTGGGAATATTTACAGAAACTGCGTGCATTTGCGCCGCCTGAGTGCAATAGTTTGCTGCAAAATTCACGGCAATCGCTGGTACGTTGCCAACGGGTCGCGATCGGGTGCTAGTCCTACCTCGCTCGAATCTCGAACTATCATAATAGTCGAAACAAGAGCTTGGCGTG
>JBCBTL010000031.1:0-10939 GCA_039818705.1 Cyanobacteria bacterium J06639_1 | reverse complement strand
TGTTCGCTCCGAAACGGCAAAGTCAGCCAACCCTCGCACGTTGACCGACTTCGCCAGATCGCTACTGCGCTGTAACGGTGGCTTCCACCGCCGAAACAACCGACTCCTCTGCTGCCTCTGCTAACACGGCGGTTTGCAGTGCCTTGAAGTCCTTGACGATGCCACCACTCGATGCCGCAAATGTCTCAGCATCGCTCTTGAGCAAAAAGGCCGAAACCTCGCTGTCATCCTTCACGTAAAAGGCATTCTCCGCAAACAGTTTCCAGCCTTTCTCGCGATCGTGGACGAACAGCACGTCAGCCGCTTTGCCCTCGTCGATCAGACCCGGCAGCGCCTTGACCATGTTGTCGATCGTGGCAAAGTTCGTCACCGTATCTTCACCCTGCACCCACATCTGAGCCGCCATTTTGGGCTCGGCGATCGCCTCAGAGGTCATCGCATCGGGGCCAGTAATTTGATAGTTCTTGCCTGCAGCAACGACGGCATCGTACTCTAATTCGAGTTCGGACATGGCCTGTTTGAGGAAGCTCTCATCCACCCACCCCTCAACATCATCGGGGTTAATGCTTTCATCCACTTTCCCGAGCGAAATCAGCGTCGAGATACTGCTCTTGAGCGCATCTAAATGAACGCCACGAATAGTGGGATCGAGGGGTTGTAATCCTGAAGGCCCCAGGAACATGTAAACCACTTCTTTGTCGATGCCCGACCATTCTTCAATGCTGGCCGAGATCGCTTCCGGTTGCTCCCGAAACATTTGATTGGCTTCTAATTTTGCCTTGAGGTAGGCAACCACAAGCTCGGGGTGCTCCTCTGCAAAATCAGTGCGCACCACGATGCCGTGCAGTGTGGGTACTCCTGTTTGCGCGCCATCAAAAATCTTCTTGGCGAATCCTCTAAAGGGAAACAGTTCCCCGAAAGGAACGAAGTCAGCGTGGGCATCAATCTGACCCGTACGCAAGCTGGTGCCGCCAACTTCGGGTGCTTGGCTGATGAGCTTCACGTCCTTCTCAGGATCGATGCCTGCATCAGTGAGAGCCTTCAGCAACATGCCGTGAGCTGCCGATCCGAATGGAACCGACACCGTTCCACCTTTCAATTCAGCCAGAGAAGTCACGTCGCTAGCTTTCGGTACGACAACAGCATTTCCCGCGCCATTCGGACTGTAAGCCAGCGTGCCGATGAATACAGTATCGACGTTCTTATCTTTCTCTCGAAACGTCACCATATTGATGGCAGCCGGGAAATCTCCCATCAAGCCAATATCGATTTGATTGGCGAGCATTTTATTGGTGATCGGCGGCCCCGAGGTGTAGCTCGACCACTGAATGTCGTAATCAACATCCGCATACTTTCCAGTTGTCGGCAAATGCTTTTCCAACAGCTTCATTTCACGCACGGTGGCTCCACCGACGGCGGTATTGATCACCTGATCTTGAGTTCCAATTGAAATCCGAATGGTCTCTGCATCGGCACCAACCGCGATCGCGCCCCATACCAACACCGTTGCAGAAAGTCTTTGCGTCCACTTACGCCATTGAGTCGCAACCATCAGCCTTCTCCAAATCAAGCCGGATTGAGCTTATTGAATCGGCATTATCCAAGTGGCTTTGTGATCGGAGATACCAAATTTTTATCCCATTCATTACGGTTGTGATTGGAACCATATCGAACCGTGATGGTTGTGCTAGACGATCGCCGCTGCGGTTGCTGCCGTTAGACGTGCAGCGATCGCGTCTGCCAGATACCGAGCGTCCCGACCCACGCCAGACATGCGACCCGACCCCCAGGTATGCAGCCAGGGCAGTCCTAAGAAATAGAGTCCTGGTGCATTCGTGACGCCGCGAGTGTGTTCGGGATACCCTTCGCAATCGAAGACAGGTACGTCCACCCAACTGAAATTCGCGTTGAAGCCCGTACACCAAATGACCGATGTGAGATTTGCGGCTTCCCAATCGAGCGACACGACCGGATTTTCGGGGGGAGCGATCGCTTCCTCTACGGGTGCAGCCGGAGCGTCGATGTTTGACTCTGCAATGAATGTATCGATGCTGGCTTTGATACTGTTCGCGACGGCATCGGCACTGTCTAAGTTTTCGTAGAGATCGGATTTGAAAGCGATTGCGCCGTCGCGGATCTCGTGCAAACGACCCGCTAGTTTCATCCCTTCGCGGGCGAGCTGGCACAGGTTAATTTCTCGCCCGCCATCGCGACCCGTGAGGTAATGATTAGTCTTCTTTCGGACTTTCACCGGGTCGTCAAAAGTGTCGATGGGAGTGTCGTAATAGCCCATTAAATCCAGCCAATCAACGACATCTTTACCGCGATATTGACGTGGCGATCGCGGCGCACTGCCCACACTCAAATACACGTCGCGGTCGGCGAAGTGAAGATCCTCGGCAATTTGACAGCCTGATTGCCCCGAACCGACAACCAATACTGCCCCCTCAGGTATGGAGTCAGGATTTTTATACTCTGAGGAATGAATTTGAACGATGTCTTGGGGGAGATTCGCAGCCATGGCCGGAATTTTGGGGGCGTGATAGCTTCCTGCCGCGATCGCGACTGAATCCGCCGTGTAGTGACCGTCCGAAGTCAATACAGAATACATCTGCTTGTCGGGCAACCGACTGACTTGCTTAACCTCAACTCCTTCTCGAATGGGAGCGTCAAACGATCGCGCGTAGGCTTCGATGTAGTTGACAATCTCTTGCTTCGGCATGAAACCATTGGGGGCAGCACCTGCATACTCAAATCCCGGCAGCAAGCATTGCCAATTGGGCGTTACCAAACAAAATGCATCCCACCGTTGCGATCGCCAAGCATGAGCAATGCGATGTTTTTCAAAGATGACGTGCTCGATCCCGAGTTGCTTCAGACAATAGCTCGCCGACAATCCAGCCTGACCGCCACCGACGATGATGCAGGGAAAGTGGGTTTTCATGACTGGAAAACTCGTCTTTGTAAGTGGTCTATGCCATACCACCAACCGCATTCCAAGACCTAACATTGAGTCTGTTTGGGTGAGGTTCAGGCATCTCCGACAGTAAGAGCGGTGATGGCACTATCTTGTAGTCGCTGCTACTAAATGTCGAACTCTATCGATCTCGACACCATACTTGTTTTTGCATTGGGTGGCGAGCGCCAACTCTCATCGATCTCCTATCACTTTCGACAACGCTATCGAATGAAGCCCGCAAGAATGTTATCTCTGCTACAAAGAAATCGCCTTGACTGCGTCTGAATCGAATCAGGATTGCTCATTCCTCACACCGTCGATCGCGTGTCCCATTCCGTTCCCATCTTGTTAGACGCTGCACGGCTGCTGTTTGAAATGCAGCGCAGCCATCGGATCGCGCAGTCTTTTTCCGGATTGGTAGACCCTGAGGCGATCGCGCAGCGCGTCACCGATGGAATTATCGAGCAATTCGACTGTGCGTTCGCGCGCATTTGGCTGGTGGAGAGCGATCGCGCGGCTCTGCGATTGGTGGCTTCTTCAGGGTTGTATACCCGCACGAACGGCAGCTTTGCTCGCGTGCCGATGGGAGCATTCAAAGTTGGGAAGATCGCTCAGAATTGCGTGCCATTTCTCAGCAATCAGCTTGCGGAAGAAGCATGGGTCAAAGATCGGGAGTGGGCGATCGCCAACGGCATTCAAGGGTTTGCAGGATATCCGTTGATGTCTGATGGGGTTGCTATTGGCGTACTCGCGATCTTCAGTCAGCGGCCTCTTGCTGCCGAATTTTTGGAGGTGCTGCAAGGGCTGTGCGCTACGGTCACGGTCGCCCTTCAAACGACGTTGCACTATCAAACTGAAAAACGAGCCTGGCAGGTGCAGCGACGCGAGAACTTGGCGCTGAGCGATCGCCTGGCGGCACTACTGAGTCCGACTCGACTGACGATGGTGGGCACGGAGCGATCGCTAGGCACGTCCCACACCTATTTATGTTTGAGTGCCGCAGAGATCTTAAATCGCTTTGACTGCACGTACTGCCGCCTCACGTACGACCCTGATGGGGTGATGATGGAGGCCATTGTGGGCTGTTCGCAAGAGTTGCCAACTGCTGCCGTTGCGGTCGAAGCCGCTTTCCAACCCCTGCTAGTCGCCACTCACGCTCAGGGAGGGATTCTGCAATGCCAGACCAGCCGAGAGCGAGCTGTTTTACAAGTATTTCTCAAGCTGCCTAACGAGGTGGCGTGCAGCGATATCCCTATCTGGATTCAGTGCCGATATCCCGTATTTCAACTTGCGTTTACTCAGCTTGCCTATCTAGCCGGACTGAATGTAACGGCTAGCCCAAACCCCAATCAGCTCGCGATCGCTGACAGTGCCGACGGGTTGCAGGAAGGCGATCGCCTGCTGTGGATTCAACATCGCCCTGCTCCTATTCCTGCCTCTGCCCGAGCTTGCCTCGATTTATCGATATCTCCCGTTCAATTACGACAAGCGGTTGAGGTGGTGTTACGAGGGGGCACTTGGGGAATCAACGAGTCCGTTTCGGATATCGAAATTAGCGATCGCGAACGGGAAATCATGAGTTTGTTGGCACGGGGAATGCGCGATCGCGACCTCGCTCAGCATCTCCACATTAGCGAAAGCACAGTGAAGTTCCACGTCAAAAAAGTCTCGGCAAAACTGCAAGCTCGTACCCGTTACGAAGCACTGTATCAGCTCACTATACGGGGACTTCTATAATCGTCAACGACATTAAAAAAGCGATCGCCACTGATAAGCAGAAAGTCATACGTCAGAAACTCCTGACAAGAGCTGTCGATTTTGATAGGTGACCGAAGCTTTACACAGTCAGGGGCTGCGGGCGAACGCTAAATTCCGAACAAACATTCAGTCTGAGTGAATCTGTAGTCGCAGTTACAAAAGGGGCGATCGCGACCTCGTAAGCTACGCCCATTCGCAAGCAGCAAGCCAGCTCGCTGTCGTTCGGACGGTCTTGCGGTGAGGGTTTGCGCACATTTTATTTCTGAGGAAGCGATCGTGCCTGAAGTGACTATGCCCGCTCATAAAACGGGCGACTTTTTGGTTGATTACGAAGAAAAAGTGTTTCCCGACGTTCAGGCAGAACCGGGCGAAAAAGCATTGGTGACGTTTCATACGGTGGCTTTTGAAGGGTCGATCGGACTGGTGAATTTGTTGCAAGCAACGCGACTGATTCGGAAAGGGTTTGACACCACTGTTTTGCTCTACGGCCCTGGGGTGACGCTAGGGGTGCAGCGAGGTTTTCCGAAGTTGGGAGATGGCGCATTTCCCGGCCACCTGGCCATGAACGATCAGTTGGTCAAAATTATGGAGGAAGGGGGCAAAGTGTACGCTTGTCGCTTTGCCTTGCAAGCGCTGTACGGTCACGGCGAGGCGTCGTTGATTCCGGGCATTACGCCGATTAACCCGCTGGACGTGCTCGATTTGGTGTTGATGCACCGCAAGGACGGGTCGTTCATGCTCGACACCTGGACGATGTAACGCTTGCGACCCTGCATTTGAGACTTCGTTTCTGACCCCAGCGAACATGCCATGACCCAAGCAAACACTGTGCGGGTGGCCGCCGTTCAACTCAGTCCCGTGCTGTTCGATCGCGCTGGCACCACTGAAAAAGTGCTGGAGGCGATCGCCGATGCAGCCAAGCAAGGGGTGGAACTGATCGTTTTTCCCGAAACGGTCGTGCCCTACTATCCCTATTTCTCCTTCATTCAGCCTCCGGTGCTGATGGGGAAGGAACACATGCGGCTGTACGAGCAGGCGGTGACGGTTCCGAGCTTGGAGACAGAGGCGATCGCGAGGGCGGCGAAAACCTCCGGCATGGTGGTGGTCTTGGGGATTACGGAGCGGGATGAAGGGTCGCTCTACAACGCGCAGCTCTTGTTTGACGCGGACGGGGCGCTGCTGCTGAAGCGGCGCAAAATCACGCCGACATTTCACGAGCGGATGGTGTGGGGGCAGGGAGATGGCTCCGGTCTCAAGGTTGTCGATACAGCCGTGGGGAAGGTGGGGGCGTTGGCCTGTTGGGAGCATTACAATCCGCTGGCGCGGTATGCGTTGATGGCGCAGCACGAGCAGATTCATTGCTCGCAGTTTCCCGGCTCGATGGTGGGAGAGATTTTCGCCGAGCAGATGGAAGTGACGATGCGGCATCACGCGCTGGAGTCGGGGTGTTTCGTGGTCAACGCGACGGGATGGCTGACAGACGAGCAGCGCCAGCAGATTGCGGGGGATAACGCGCAGATGCAGCGGGTGTTGCAGGGGGGCTGCTACACCGCGATCGTCAGTCCGGAAGGGAAGCATCTTTGCGACCCCATTCGCGAAGGGGAGGGGATGGCGATCGCCGATCTCGACTTTTCGTTAATCACCAAGCGCAAGCGCATGTTGGATTCGGTGGGGCACTACGCCCGTCCCGAGCTGCTGAAGCTGTGGATGAACGGGGAGTCTCAGCCCTGTGCGGTGGCGTCGGAATCCAGTGCAGCGAGCGTGCCTGCTTCGGCAACACCTGAATTCAGTAGCGCGAGCGAAACGACGTTTTCGACCGTAACGACCTCGGCATCGAGCGAGAGTTCGGCGCGCGCGGCGGCTCGAACCTAGCGGCTCAATCATTTCTGGAACGATGAACAAACAACACCTCATTACCGAGCTGCAATCGCGCGGGCTGCATTTGCGTCGCGATGACGTGGGTGCGTCTGGGCGCAAAGGCGGAGCAGGGCCGTCCGACCACAAGGCGCTGGATATCGACGGGACGACCGTGATGGTTCCCGTGTTTACCGATGCCGCCGAGCGATCGCCTTACAGTTTCGACCCCAGCGGCGATCGCTCCGCTGTCCTCACGCAGTCGGGGGAGGCGATCGCGTCTATCGAATTCCCGCCCCAACCGAAGTTCTACGACCTGAAAACGGCGGACGGGATTCCTTACAAGCAGATCGCGCTGCTGCACGGCAAAGACGTACTGGCGACGACCGTGCTGCAAACCTGTATTCGCTACGGCGATCGCGACACGGCCTGTCAGTTCTGCGCGATCGGTCAGTCCCTCGCCAGCGGTCAGACGATCGCCCGCAAAACGCCGGAGCAGCTCGCTGAAGTGGCTGAAGCTGCGGTGCGGCTGGACGGCATCAAGCATATGGTGATGACCACCGGAACGCCGCCGGGAAGCGATCGCGGCGCAGCTTACCTATCCGAATGCGCTCGCGCCATCAAAGCTCGCGTCAATCTCCCCATTCAAGCTCAGTGCGAGCCACCGGACGATTTTGGTTGGTTCGCTCGGATGAAAGCGGCGGGGATTGACAGTTTGGGGATGCACCTGGAGGCCGTGACGCCGGAGGTGCGCGATCGCATCATGCCCGGAAAGGCGGAAGTCCCGCTCGACACTTACATGCAGGCGTTTGCCGCTGCCGTCAAGGTGTTCGGGTGGGGGCAGGTGAGTACGTATATCTTGGCGGGCTTGGGGGACAGTTTGGAGGAGATCGAGGAGATGAGCGCTCGCCTGATCGAGATCGGCGTGTATCCCTTTGTCGTTCCGTTCGTACCGATTGCTGGAACGCCGCTAGAAACTCATCCCGCCCCCGACAGCGATTTCATGTTCGAGGTTTATCAAGCTGTGGGCAAGCGGCTTCAAGCGGCGGGTATGACTTCGGCTGATGTTAACGCTGGCTGTGCCAAATGCGGGGCGTGTTCGGCACTATCCAATTTTGAATCTTAGTTCGTTCTTCAAGACTGTCTGATGACTCGACCCTATCAATTCCACCTGGCAAAATCTGCGGCTCACGTGCAAGGATACGTGACTCTGCGCAAGTCGATTTTTTGCGACGAACAGGGACTTTTTCCCCACAGCGATATCGACCGCACGGACGAAACTGCCTACCCCATCGTCGCCCTCGATCGCGATTGGGTAGCGGGCGATCGCGTGGTAGGCGTAGTGCGCATTTACGAAGCGGAACCGCGACTTTGGTACGGCGGACGGCTAGGAGTACATCGACTCTATCGGCGGCGAGGTCGCATCGGCCAAGGGTTGATTCAGAAAGCGGTAACGACGGCTAATGCGTGGGGATGCGATCGCTTTCTCGCCACGGTACAACTGCAAAACGTCCGCTTTTTCCGCCGCTTGCATTGGACTTCGCTCGAAGAAATCTCATTGCTCGGTCAGCCGCATCACTTGATGGAAGCGGACTTGAATCACTACCCGCCCAATCGCGAAATTCGTCCGGCGATATCGCTGGCGCAGGTGTCCTAGTGCTGGCGGAATTAGTCGAGAAAGTGCGCCAGTCGGCAGGGATTCGGCATAAGCAAGATATTCAGTGGGCGGCAAAGTATGTCGGAGATCGCGAGTTCGTTTTAGGTGACGACTGCGCGGCGATCGCGGATGGAAACGACTATTTACTGCTTGCAGCCGAGGGGATGCTGCCTCAGTTCGTGCGTGACGAGCCTTGGTTTGCGGGCTGGTGCGGCGTGATGGTGAACGTCAGCGATATCTGCGCGATGGGAGGGAAGGCGATCGCGATCGTCGATACTCTGTGGAGCCAAACTCCAGAAGCCAGCACGCCCGTATGGGAGGGGATGCGAGCGGCGGCGGCAGCTTACAACGTGCCCATCGTCGGCGGACATACTAACTGCCACAGTCCACATGCGGGATTGTCGGTAGCGATTTTGGGGCGAGCGACTCACTTGATGTCGAGCTTTACGGCTCGTCCGGGCGATCGCCTCCTGATGGCGGTCGATTTGAACGGTCAACAATTCCCCAACGCGCCATTCTGGAATGCAGCAACTGAGGCCGATCCCGTCCGTTTGCGAAAGCAGTTAACCATTCTGCCGGAACTGGCAAGTTCTGGAACCTGTCGCACGGGCAAAGACATCAGCAACGGGGGCGTATTGGGGACGGCATTGATGTTGTTGGAAGCATCGCGAGTCGGGGCGGACATTGAAGTAGATAGGATTCCGAAGCCGGAGGCGATCGCTATCGCCGACTGGGTGCAGTGGTTTCCCAGCTACGGCTTTTTGCTAAGTGTCAGTCCCGATCTCGTTGGGGAAATTCGCGATCGCTTTCATCGTCAAGAGATTTCCTGCGAAGCGATCGGCACGGTCACAGTAGCCCGCCAAGTCCATCTTCGTTCGAGTGACGAATCTGCGCTGTTGTGGAATTTTGACCGCGAAGCTCTCACCGGATGTGCAGGGGCTTTCGCGTCATGACCTCCCTTCGCATTGTCATCCTCACTTACTCCACCCATCCGCGTGGCGGCGTGATTCATGCAATGGAATTAGCCGAAGCTCTCCACGCACTCGGCCACGAGGTTTGCGTGTTCGGACTCGATAAGACGGGAGCTGGATTTCCTCGTGCTCTCGACTGTAAATCTGTCTGCATTCCTGCCGCTCCAGCTCCCGAAAATACGGACGAACTGATCGCCCTTCGCATTCGCGAATACGTCGAGTATTTCAGTGCCAGCGATCGCTCTTTCGACATCTATCACGCTCAAGACTGCATCAGCGCCAACGCCCTTATCGCTTTACGCGATCGCCACGTCATCCCCCACGTCATCCGCACCGTCCATCACATCGACGAGTTCAACAGTCCTTACCTGCGCGAGTGCCAAGAGCGATCGATTGTGGAGGCCGATCGCTGTTTGTGCGTGAGCGAAGTTTGGGAACGAGAGTTGCACGATCGCTATGCCATCGAAGCTTTCCGCGTCCGAAACGGGGTCAATCTCCAACGATTTTCCTCGCATCCCAGCGGAAAAGAAACCGATCTCAAACAGCGACTGGGATCGAACGGATCGCCCGTGATTTTGACTATTGGCGGCATCGAACCGCGCAAAAATTCCATTCGCCTATTGCAAGCTTTCGCGAAAATCAGAGAACGCCACCCCAATGCTCAGCTCGTTATTGCAGGCGGCAGCACGCTATTCGATTATCAAGAATATCGACGCGAATTCTTCGTCGAAGTCGAGCGTCTGAACGTCCCGCTGCAATCGGCGTTAGTGCTGCCAGGGTCTATTCCCGATGCAGACATGGCCGACCTCTATCGCTGTGCGGATGCATTCGCGTTTCCCTCCGTCAAAGAAGGATGGGGATTAGTGGTGTTGGAGGCGATCGCCTCGGGTATCCCCGTCGTCACCTCGAACATTGCCCCCTTCACCGAGTTTCTCGATCCCAGTCAGGCCGTATTGGTCGATCCTGAATCTGTGGAGGCGATCGCGGCGGGTCTGCTTCAGTCGCTCGATCGTGAAGCTGCCGCAGCACTCATCCACCATGCAGCGGCGGTTGTGCGAGACTACGATTGGACGATTTCGGCTCGACTACACGCCGAGATTTATCAACAGGTTTTGGCAAGCGATCGCGCTTTAGGATTGACAGAAGAGGCACAAGAGCAGTGAATTCTCATCTCAACAAACAGCAAATTTTGGACAGCATTAAAGCACAGCGGGATCGTTTGGATGAGTTTTCGGTATCAGCACTATTTCTGTTCGGATCTTTTGCGCGAGATGAGGCTACATCCGCAAGTGATATCGATTTCTTGGTGGAGTTCTCCCGCCCGGTTGGTCTATTCACTTACCTAGGCTTGAAGTCTTTTCTCGAAGACTTATTCGACTGTTCTGTCGATTTAGGGACTCCCAGTTCACTTCGCCTGACCGTGCGAGAATCAGTTCTAGCGGAGGCAATCCGTGCCGTCTAGAAGATTAGAACAGCACGTGCGAGATGTCGTAGTTAAAATTTCTGCCCCGAAGAAAAATTTTCTAATAAAGGTTTTGATTTTTTTGGATTAGAACAAGTGAGGAAGGAAACATGCCGGAAATGCATTTTCACGTTGAATGGCCGGATGGGAAACATGCCAGTTACTATTCGCCGTCTTTGGTCGTGAAGAAATACTTTGACGTGTCGGAAAGCTATACGATCGCTGATTTTCTAGAGCGATCGCGTGAGTCACTGAATATTGCAAGCGATCGCGTTAAA
>JBCBTL010000030.1:0-10978 GCA_039818705.1 Cyanobacteria bacterium J06639_1 | reverse complement strand
ATCGCTCGTCGTTCGTGGCGATGAAGTCTGCGGAGCCTTGGGAATGGTGAAGGAGAAAGTGCTGCCTCGACCAAGCTCGCTTTCGACCCAGATGCAACCGCCGTGGCGCTCGATGATTTGACGACAGATAGCCAGACCCAAGCCAGTTCCGCCTTTAGCGCGGGAGTCGGAGGCATCGACCTGCTGGAAGCGCCCGAAGATGCTTTCGCGCTTATCTGCGGGAATACCGCGTCCCCGATCGCGTACTCGAAATAGAACGTCATCTTGGCGCTCTCGAACATCAACCCACACCGTTCCCCCGAGGGGAGAAAATTTGATTGCGTTATCCATCAGGTTCATCAGAGTTTGTAAGATGCGATCCGAATCGGCATACATGCGGGCTGAGGTCACGGCAAGGGAAAGAGAAATCTCGCGCTCGTTAGCTGCGGCCTGCATCGCTTCGGCAGCCTGCGCAATCGTATCGGCAGCATCGCAATAGTCCATCTGGGTGGGCATCCGCCCCGATTCGATCCGTTCGAGGTCGAGGACATCGTTGATCAGGCGGGTGAGGCGCTCGGTATTGCTGACAGCAATGTCTAAGAGCTGTCGGCCTTGAGGATCGAGGTTTCCCAAGCGTCCGGTTGATAACAGCTTGAGCGAACCGTGAACTGAAGTGAGCGGCGTGCGCAGCTCGTGGCTGACCACCGAGACGAATTCGTTTTTCATCCGGTCGATCGCTTCTCGCTCGCTAATATCTTTGAGAATGGCCGTGTAAATAACGCGATCGCCGAGTTTGAGTTTGGAAATCGACGCTTCTGCCGGAAAAATTTCGCCATTTTTACGCAGTCCAGCAACATTTTGCGAGCGGTCGGCCATGCCCCGAGAGGTGGCTGCAGATTGTCCGAAGATGCGTACGAAATGTTCGTGGCGATCGCGGGAACGGTCGGGCAGGAGGGTGCCTAACGGTCGTCCGAGAATCTCAATGGGAGTGTAGCCGAAGATTTTTTCCGCGCCGCGATTGAAAAGCTGAATGATTTGACCCTCGTCTACCGAAATAATCGCTTCTTCGGCATTTTCGAGAATCCCAGCCAGCATCTCGCGGCTCTCTCGTAAGGAATGTTCGATGCGACGACGATCGCGGATCTCGGTTTGCAAGTGCTGATTGGCCTCCACCAGGGCAGTGGTGCGATCGGCAACTTCCTCTTCTAAATGCTCCAGCAGGCGCGCGTGAGCAACGGCGATCGCGAGCTGGTCGCTGAGGGGCTGCAACAGGTCGAGTTCGTGTGACTGCCACTGGCGAGAGCTGCTGCACTGCTGCACGAGTAGCAGTCCCCACAATCCTTCAGCAGAGGGAATGGGGACGCAAATGCTGGCTCGGGCTTGGGAAGGTCGGGAACACCGAACCCGACAGGCTGGAGCTTGCGGATCGGCTAAATCGCTTCGCAGACAAAGGTCGAACGTTTCGTCATCCTCGATGCTGACGCGACTGCCCATCAAGCGAGGCCACCCCGACCGTACGGCTTCTTCGATCACCCTGCCCTGTTTTCGATCGCGCTTGTCATCCAAGCGCGCGATCGCGACCCGGTCGGCATCGAGCACGGCTTGAATCTCGAATGCAGTGGCACGCAATATGTCTTCTAGCTTTAACGATCGCCGGATGTTAAGAGCTAACTCGGCAATTAGGCGCGATCGCTGCATTTGGCGATCGCGTTCGGCCTCAGCCTGCTTGCGCTCGGTGACATCTACGATTGCGGCAAGGGAGCGCACAAAGTGTCCTGCCTCATCTCGCTCCGAGGTGGCTGAGAGGAGAACGTCGATCGTGTCTCCCGATTTCGTGACGAACTGGTAGGGAACGTCCCGACACCAACCCCGTTTCAAGTATTCGGGCAGCACCTCTGTTTTGGCGTAGTGGCGCGATGCTTCCGTGAGGAAATCCGTCGATTTTTTGCCCAGCACTTCCTGGCGTTCGTACCCCAGCTTGTCCAGCCAGTAATCGCTGACTTCAATCAAACGCCCTTCGGAGTCAATCGAATGCAACATGATGGGCGTGCGGTTGTAGAGTGCGCGAAAGCGATTTTCGCTGGCTCTGAGTGCCACTTCCACTTGTTTGCGATAGCCGATATCCGCTAATCCACCTGCCATGCGAAGCGGTCGTCCGGCTTCGTCCCACTCCGCCTGCCCTTGTGACCGCACCCAGGTGTAGTGACCTGATTTCGTCCGCAGTCGAAACTCAATGTCGTAAGGCTCCCTCCGCTCCAGATGGGCTTGCACTGCGGCCAAAACTCGCTCTTTTTCCTCAGGATGTAAATGGGACGACCACGCCTCAACCGTGCTGGGTAGTTCGGCATCGGCGTAGCCCATGATGGCTTTGAACTGCGGCGACAGGTAAACTTCGTTTTGCTGCACGTCCCAGTCCCACAGGCCGTTTCCCGAGCCGTGCAGCGCCAGCTCGAATCGCTGTTGCGCGCGTTCTAATCGAATTTCAGTTTGGTGACGCTCCGTCACGTCCCGCCCGAGCAGCAGGTGTTGTGCAGAGTCTTCACGATCGATAACTTGCCATTCCACCTGCCGGATCGAACCATCGGGGTGCTGGAGCGATCGCGTTTGCATCCCGGCTCGGGCAATATCGAGATCGATCCATTGGGTCACGAGGCGATCGCGCAGTTCGGCCTCGGACAACCCTAGCAGCGCGCACGCTGCCGGATTTACCCGCGCGATCTGCCCCCGTGCATCCGTCACGAGCGCGGCATCGCGCAAAGACTCGAAGATGGCTAGGAGAATGGCGCGATCTGGCAAGGCTCACCTCTGCACGTGCGGCGATTTGAGGGTCGAAGCGGGCGCGGTGCGAGGTCGCGATCGCTCCAGTCGGTGCAAGATGCGTCGCGCCAGTTCCGCTGCTGCCACGGGCTTGGTCATGAAATCATCGGCACCACTGGCAAAAGCGCGATCGCGAGTTGTCGCATCCTCGCGAGCCGTCAAAAAGATGGCGGGTAATTGCTCCCAGCGCAAATCGCTGCGCAACACCTGGCACAGCTCGATGCCGCTGACATCCGGCATGGCTACATCTAACACCAACACGTCCGGCACGATATCTTCGAGCACTTGCCAAAATCGGGTCGGGTCGTCCAGCGTCGCAAGCTGAAACTGCCAGGGGGCAAGCTGAGCGGCCAACGCCGCCAAAAAATGCGGGTCGTCATCTACCACCAACACGCTGGCTCCTCGCCCGCTGGGCTGCAAGGTACGGGAGATCGCCTCCAACACTCGCTCCGGCGGCGCGGGATGGGACACGATGTTGCACCCCAGCCGCGCCAGCTCCAAGCGGGTCGCTAAATCGCCCCCTTCGAGCACGACCACCGCAGGAACAGCAGGAGTGAGTTCGTGCAGGTCTCGCAACAAATGAACGCCATCAGTTTCACAGGCATGGCCATCCAGACAGGTCAAATGCACGACCGCCGCCGCCCATTCACCCGCTGCTACAAGCGATCGCGCTGCATCTACAACAGGTGTCATGACTATCTCCATCCCCACCGCCTCGGCTGCGGCTCGGCAAGCTTCTCCCTCCGTGGAATCAGGTTCGAGCCACAGAATTTTGCAGCCGTGTAAGTGCGGGAACTGCGGAGCTGGTTCGGGGTGCGGGGGCGAACCATTCAGGAGATATCGTAGCGAGCGCGCCCCTTCTGAAAGGGTTTCGATTTGTGCAGGGGCGAGCGAGTCGTCGCTTTCCAATAAGCGTTCGATGGGCTTGGCGATCTCGGAGCCTTCGGTAAATCCGAAGCTTCCCAACGATCCCACCAGTTTGTGAGCTTCGCGAGCGGCCTGATGGCGCAACTGGCGATCGCAGTATCCCGATTGGAACGCGGCGATCGCTGACTCAATCGCGCTCAGACGCGCCTCCGCTGCATCGCGATACTCCGTCCACGCCCGCGCCAAGGCCACGGCTGCATCCGAGGGCGGCTCGGGCGTGGTCGGTTCGGGAGCCGCTTCGGTTGGTGCAGGCAAACCCGGGTTGAGCCGGTATCCCACGCCGTAGACCGTTTCGATCGCGTCTTTGGGCGCACCAGCCCCCGTTAACTTCTGCCGCAAGCCTTTGATGTGCGTCCGCACGGCATATTCGCTGGGCGGATCTTCAAACGACCACAAGTTTTCAATAATGCTGTCAATGCTGAACACGCGTTCGCTGTGCCGTAAAAACTGCTCTAGCAGAGCGAACTCTTTCGGCGTGAGATGAAGCGTTTCGGAGCCGTACGCGGCTTCAAACGTCTGCGGATTTAAGCTCAGATCGCCCCGGTGCAAAATGGCGGGGAGGACGTGGCGATCGCGCCTGAGCAGCGCGTGAATCCGAGCCGTTAATTCCGCAAAATCGAATGGTTTGACGACGTAATCGTCCGCCCCGGCATTCAACGCCGCCACCTTTTGGGCGCTGGTATCTTTGGCCGACAGCATCAAAATGGGGGCGACGTGTCCTGCCGAGCGCAACTGCTCGCATAGCGTGATGCCATCAGTCTGCGGCAACCCAATATCTAAAACCACGAGGTCGTAATCGAACAGCGACAGGAAGTCTTTGCAGGCTTCGCCATCTACAGCGATATCGACCGCATATCGCTGCTGGATCAACTCGTTGGCTAGAGCTTCAGCTAAGGGTTCGTCGTCGTCTACCAGGAGTAGCCGCATGGCAAACTTCGCGCAAAACAAGTCGCGAGTCTAATCGTTGCTACTTTTGAGGCTAGCAAGGGTTTTACGAGACGGGGCAGAATCTTGGCGCTTCTTAAGCTGATGCGAAATCGGCATCGGTCGGCTGCTCGCCTGCCCGAGTTCGAGCGATAGTGGAATACGCGGAGATGATTCGGAGTGTTGGCATGGGACAGGCTTACTCGCAGGTGGATGCGTTTACCGATCGCCCCTTTGGCGGCAACCCCGCTGCTGTCCTCGTGTTGGAGAATGCAGCTAGCGATGGCTGGATGCAACAGGTTGCCGCTGAAATGAACCTCTCCGAAACGGCATTTTTGGTGCCCCAAGCAGACGGGTTCGGCCTGCGCTGGTTCACCCCAGCAGTGGAAGTCAATCTTTGCGGTCACGCCACCCTCGCGAGCGCCCACATTCTCTGGGCAGATGGCTTGCTCGATCGCGATCGCCAAGCTCGCTTTCACACCCTCAGCGGAGTGCTGACCGCCACGTTTCAGAATGACGAGATCGCGCTGAACTTCCCGGCGATCGCCGTCGAACCCAGTGAGGCTGCTCCCCAGGCGTTGCTGCAAGCTTTGGGCAACGTCGAGATCGCCAGCGTCAGCCAAAATCAACGTAATTATTTGGTGGAGCTAGCGAGTGCCGAGCAACTGCGATCGCTCGTGCCGAACTTCAGTCTGTTGCGGCAGCTTCCCGGCGAAGGGGTCATCGTCACCAGCGGCTCCGATGCGGACGATTTTGACTTCCTGTCCCGTTACTTTGCCCCCAATCTTGGCATTCTTGAAGATCCGGTCACGGGCATGGCTCACTGCTATCTGGCACCGTACTGGTGCCGAAAACTCGGCCAATCGGAACTGCGCGCGTTTCAAGCCTCCAGCCGCGGCGGACAGATGCGCGTGCGCAGCGATGGCGATCGCGTCACGCTCATCGGCGGCGCTATCACGGTCATGCGTGGCGAGCTATTGCATCCGGTGGAATTCGCCTAAAAGCCCGTCGGCAACACGATCGCGGCTGACGAGCTGCCCGAGGCGATCGAACAACACGGTTCCGACTTCAAGCTCGGCATCGGCGTACTTGCGAGCGTAGTCGCGAGCGTTGACACTGACACGCTCGGCAACGAACCCGAAGACAGCCTCGGCGCGATCGCGCTTCGCCAACTCCAATCGTGCCTCTTCTGCGGTGGCGGCAGCCAAAATCATCCTGGCTTCTGCAGCATCTCCCCCCGTTTGCAATGCCGCCGCACACAGGATCTCCCGCTTTGCATCGGCTATGTGACTCGACGTATGGAAAATGCCGCCAGCCAGCTTCAGCAGCTTGCCGTGATAGCCCACCAGCAGCAGCGATCGCGCCCCCGACGCTGCTGCCTCCACCAGCATCGCCCCCAGCCAGTTCGCCGTCATCGCGATCGCGCCAGCGGGAATGCCCAGCCGAGTCGCCACCTGAAATCCATTGCTGCCCAGACAAAAGACGAGGCGATCGCGATCGCGAACTTTCTCGCGCAAATCTTGCCGGAACTCCTCTAGTTTTTCGGCAGCTGTGAGGGGCTGGGCGATGCCGCTCGTGCCCAGAAGAGCCAGTCCATCCGCGATCCCGAACGCGGCATTGGAGGTGCGTCGCGCAAGAGCCTTCCCCTCCGGCAGAATGACGCGCACGATCGCGGTTCGTTCGGCAGGAATCAGCGGCAGCAAGTTCGTCTCGAAAAGCGATCGCGCGTACCGATAAATAGCGGGTTCTCCGGCCTCGGTGCGACCGACCCCGTCTCCGGCTTGAAGCACGAGGGGGCGATCGCCGCGTTCGAGCAGCTCAACCTGCGCCCAAATCGGCGTATTGCGAGTGATATCTAACCCATCTCCAGGCTGACTGCGGGTGACTCCCAGAGCTGAGGACTCGCCCAATCGAGCCACCGACTCGATCTCGATGGTTGCGTCTCCAGGCAGTAAATCCAACGCGATCGACAACTCTCCCCCTGCATGAGTCAGGTGGAGCAAAGCGGCTTTAGCAGCAGCTACGGCAAAGACAGGTAATGTAAATCCCGATTTCGCCGTATTTCCATCCATCAGAGCACTCACGGCATCAAATTGCTGCACTTGCATTCAGCGAGGGTACTAATTTAGGGGCCGGTAGTTCGTGCAGGCGGAACTGCATGTCTCCCACGAACGAGACTCAACCAACAGTATCGCGATCCTAGCGGCCCCCATGCCTCCCCAAGCGTCACCCACTAAGCGCCAACCACCAACCACTAACCGCTAACCCCTGGCCCCTGACCCAAACTACAGCGCCGCTCCCAAGCGCCGACTATCATATGAAAAGTTTGGTGTGCCCCTGCAAAGTTGAGGATAATCCCCCTTATGAACGGATGGATGCGCTGCAATCGCTGGCTGTTTGGACTCCTCGTTGCAGCAGGCACGATCGCCCATGCTGGCCGCGGCAACGCCCAAATTTTGATGCGTCCGCCCATCCCCGATGCCGAAGTGTTGCAAACCCAAAGTTTCCAACTGGCAGGGGATGCCATCCGGTTGGCTCAGTTCGGCCAAATTGACGAAGCATTTCGTCGCGTCGAGCTGGCCGCTCAAATCACCCCCAATTCCGCCGAAGTGCTCGTGGTTTTAGGCACGCTGCACCTGCAACAGGAAGAGTACGCTAAAGCGATTTCGACCCTCAATCGCGCTCGCACCATCACGCCTGACGATCCCGATATTTTGATCGCACTCGGCTCGGCTCACGTTCGTCAAGGCAGCTACTTTGCCGCTCTCGATGCCCTCGAACGCGGTCTCGAACAGCAGCCCGACAATATGCAAGCACTTTTCGATTTGGGGAATGCTCACCTGCTCTTAGAAAACTACGACAAAGCCCGCGACACCTACGAACGCGCCCTCGACGTAGATGCCGAATTTTGGCCGGCGATCAACAATATCGGTCTAGTTGACTATCAAACCGGTCGCATTGATGACGCGATCGCCCGCTGGCGTCAATCTATCGAACTCGACGAGCGCGCTGCCGAACCCAAGCTGGCACTCGCCACCGCCCTTTACATCCAGGGCAACACTGAAGAAGCCCTCAACTTGGGTGCCTCCGCCATGCAGCTCGATGCCACCTACGGCGAAGTTGAAACCCTGCGGGATAATCTCTGGGGCGATCGCCTCATCACAGACGTACAAATCCTGCTAAGCACTGACGAAGTCAGCAACGCGCTCAACCAGGCGCGAGCAGAAAGCGCCTCGACTGACTTAGATGCCAACTTCTAGAGTCTGCAGCGGGGCTTTGCCAGGGAAAGGTTACGAATGCGTCAAAATATGACGAAAGTTTGCGATAGTAAACTAAGTTCTGCTCGATGAATGCATCCGGTGCCCTCTCAGCCGCTCCGCATAGCTCTGTTCGATGCTGTTGCATCCGTCTCTGATGCGAGTGACACCTCAGCGTCAGTAACGCACGCCCTGCGCAAGGATCGCTTCGCGCTGGAGCGGTTCGTGAATCGCGATGCTGTCACGCACTTTTTGATAGAGCGAGCGGGCACTATCGACTGTTTTGTCATGCTGGGCGATCGCCCCACGTGGCCGGAGTTAGAGACGCTATCCATTGCGCTGTGTCGCCAGGGCACCCTCGTTCCGGCGGTTCTAGTACTCGCCCGTCATGCGGACGAAGCCGAACTCGATTGGCAGGAGTGGCGATCCGATCGCTATCTCTATCACAATGCCGCGATCGTGTTGACGGCCTCTCAAGAGAACGTGCCCGATGTCCCCCTCGCCATCGATCGTGCCATTGCCAAGTTCTTGCAGGTTTCGCCCTTGTGTATCCTGCCCGAGCGAGACAGCGAGGAACTCGCGGCCTCCATTCACGAGCGCGTGCGATCGCAGCAGGTACACCTCGCCGAAAAACTGCGGGAGCGTCTGGGGTATCTCGGGGTGTACTACAAGCGCGACCCGTCTCGATTTTATCGGCGCTTATCCGCCGACGAGCGGGAACAGTTCGACCGCCGCTTGCGGGGGTTGTATCACGCGATCGTCTTGGAGTATTTTCAGTCTTCGGAGCAGGCCAATCGCCGCATCGACGAATTCGCTGCTCTGGCGTTTTTCGCCGATTTGAGCGTGTCTCAAGTTCTAGAAATGCACATGCGGTTGATGGATGACTTTGCCAAACAGCTCAAACTGGAAGGGCGCAGCGAAGAAATTTTGCTCGACTACCGGATTACGCTCATTGATGTCATCGCGCACCTGAGCGAGATGTACCGCCGTTCGATTCCTAGACCCAAAGATTCAGCACAGGAGGCGAAAGTTCGATCGTGACCGAAATGCGTAAAGCCTACGTGCTCAAACTCTACGTCGCGGGCAATACTGCTAATTCTGCCCGCGCGATTCGCACCCTCAAGGAAATCCTCGAATCTGATTTTCAAGGGGTCTACAGTCTCAAGGTCATTGACGTACTGAAAAATCCGCAGTTGGCTGAAGAGGATAAAATCCTCGCCACCCCCACCCTAGCTAAAATCCTGCCGCCGCCGGTGCGCAAAATCATTGGCGATTTGAGCGATCGCGAACGCGTCTTGATCGGACTGGATTTACTGTACGAAGAACTGGAAGAGGAGCAGCTATGAGCAGCGACGGCCAAACCCCACCCAATCGCGAGCAGCCCGACAGTATCACCCCTGCCGATCGGGCGATCGCCCCGCTTTATCCCGACAGTTTGTATCCTCAAGCCGTCAGCGTGACTGGAATTCCCAAAATCCGCACCAATATCGAGGGCTTTGACGATATCAGTCATGGCGGTTTGCCCATGGGTCGCACGACTCTGGTCAGCGGCACATCCGGCACCGGCAAAACGCTGCTTTGTTTGCAGTTTCTTTATAACGGCATTCGCTATTTTGCCGAGCCCGGTATCTTCGTCACCTTTGAAGAATCTCCTGAAGATATCATTCGCAATGCGTCTAGCTTTGGCTGGGATTTGCAGACGCTAATTGACACCAGCAAGCTGTTTATCTTGGATGCAACTCCCGAACCTGGGGGATATGAGATCGCGGGTGAATTCGATCTTTCAGCCCTAATCGAACGCATTCAATACGCCATTAATAAATACAAAGCCAAACGCGTCGCCATTGATAGCGTCACCGCCATTTTTCAGCAGTACTCTGCCTCCAGCGTCGTTCGCCGCGAGTTATTTCGCATGGCTGCTCGACTTAAACAATCGGACGTGACCACGTTCATGAGTACGGAGCGCACGGAAGAATACGGCGCGATCGCTCGTTTCGGCGTGGAGGAGTTTGTCTCGGATAACGTGGTCATTTTGCGCAACGTGCTCGAAGGCGAACGCCGTCGCCGCACGATTGAAATTCTCAAACTGCGCGGCACCACCCACATGAAAGGGGAATATCCCTTCACCATGACCCGCGACGGCATCAGCATTTTCCCGCTGGGGGCTATGCAGCTCACGCAGCGATCGTCCAATATTCGCGTCTCTTCTGGGATCGAAAAGCTAGACGAAATGTGCGGTGGTGGTTTTTTCAAAGACTCAATTATTCTGGCGACAGGCGCAACAGGAACGGGCAAAACTTCACTGGTATCTAAATTTTTAGAAGAAGGCTGCTTGCAGGGCGATCGCTGCATGTTGTTTGCCTACGAAGAATCCCGCGCCCAGCTTGCCCGTAATGCTTCGTCGTGGGGGATCGATTTCGAGCGGATGGAGCGGGAAGGCTTGCTCAAAATCATCTGCGCCTATCCCGAATCTGCTGGTCTTGAAGATCACCTACAAATCATCAAGTCACAAATCATGGACTTCAAACCCGGTCGCATGGCGATCGACTCTTTATCGGCGCTGGCGCGCGGAGTCAGTCAAAACGCATTCCGCCAGTTCGTTATCGGCGTGACGGGATTTGCCAAACAGGAAGAAATTACCGGCTTCTTCACCAATACCACTGACCAATTTATGGGATCGCATTCCATCACCGAGTCCCACATCTCAACCATCACGGACTCCATTATTTTGCTGCAATACGTTGAAATTCGCGGCGAAATGTCCCGCGCGATCAACGTATTCAAAATGCGCGGGTCGTGGCACGACAAAGGCATTCGCGAGTACATCATTTCCAATCGCGGTGCCATGATCAAAGACTCCTTCCGAGGCTTTGAAGGGCTGATTAGCGGCTCTCCCACCCGCATCGAACGCGATGAAAAATCCGATCTCTCCCGCATCATGCGTTCCGTTCAGCCAACTGATGACGAATTAGGCGAATAGGCGATCGCCTTCACACATCCTCGTCTTCGATTGTTTCGGATTCCACGTCGATGTCGCGCTCCCACACATCAGGGAAGGGGGATGCATTGCGGGT
>JBCBTL010000029.1:0-11144 GCA_039818705.1 Cyanobacteria bacterium J06639_1 | reverse complement strand
TGCTTGCTCGGTCTGCACTTGGCTGCCTCGCATTCCGTATCGCGATTGATGTTGCTAGCGCCTTACTTCGCCGTGCGGCGGCAGTGGTACTACATCTTGCCCCCCGAAGCCTATCTATTCTCCATCGGACGCTTGTTCGACGACTTACCCCGTCTGCGCTTGCCGATCGGCGATCGCGAGATGCAAAAAGCGGCAAAAGACATTGCCTTTTTCCACACCTTCAATCTCAACGCCGTCCGCAGCGCCTCCGAGCTGATCGACATCGTCAAACGAGAACTCCCCACCGTAAAAACTCCTACAGCGATCGTGCAATCCCGTGCGGATTCAGTCGTCGATCCGTCTGGAGCAAGCTATGTCAAAGACGTAATGGGCGATCGCCTCGAAAAGCTCGTCTGGCTTGATGACTCCGACCACGTAATTACTTTGGATCGCGATCGCGATCTGGTCTTCGAGGCAGTATCTACTTTCCTCGTAAGCGAGAAACATAAATCACAAGAAGTCACGTGAAGGGAATAAGAATATGCCAACCATCGAGATGATTTCTATTGGAGCTTCTTGGCCGTTACAGTTGCCATCATATTCTGGCTTCGCATATCAATCTGAAAGAGAGATAGTCAGTCATCGCAGCTTATTTCAATCCATCCTTGACGAACTGGAAGGAGTGATCGTTCATCTTGCGAATAAAAATCTTGAAAAACATAGAGGCTTTTGGTTTACGGGAAGGCTCATGGATTGGGAGCAAGAAGACAACGTCATGAGGTTCAAGCAAGATGTCTTGCCCCAAGTCGTCAGCTTAATGCATCAGCTTATCCAGTATTCTCCCACTAGCGATTTGATTTTTCTCACTGACTACCAGTTTGGAGGTCAGCGGCAAGTGATTGAGTCTTTGATGAGTGCATCAGAGTTTCTACGACTTCACGATGAGAACCAGCTCAACTTCAACACCCTGTATCGCATTCAAAACCTCAATTGAATTCATCTGGCCAGCGATCGAGTCCGAGCACTTCTCCTTCCCCTGCGACCACTTCACCGATCGCGATCGCCTCTGGCAGCAATTCCAACCCCTGCTCGACAGACTCGGGAGGGACGACCAGTACGAAACCAACCCCCATGTTGAATGTGGAGAACATGTCCGCACGTTTGACGTTCCCGTACTGCTTCAACCAGGTAAATTCGGGCGGGATCGACCACTCTCCGGGTTCGATCTGAGCGGATTTTCCGTCTCCCAAACAGCGGGGTAGATTTTCGGGTAGTCCTCCGCCTGTAATGTGCGCCATGCCGTGAATCTTCAAACCTGCCGCCAACGCCGCTCGAACGGACTTGACGTAGATGCGGGTGGGAGTCAGGAACGTTTCGAGGAGAGATTTCGTCCAGCCTTCAGGATCGTGGTTCCAATCGGGAATGGCTCCGCTGGAGACCGCGTCATCCACAATGCGACGCACCAAGCTAAAGCCGTTGCTGTGAACGCCAGAACTCGGAAGTGCGAGGAGGCGATCGCCTACCTCAACCCGACTGCCATCAATGGCCTCAGTCTTTTCCACGATGCCGACGCAAAACCCGGCTAAATCGTAAACATTGGGGGCGTAAAAACCCGGCATTTCGGCAGTTTCTCCCCCCAGAAGCGCGCAGCCGGATTCCACGCATCCATCCGCAATTCCTTCCACTACTTCTGCTAACGTTTCTGGATCTAATGCCCCGGTTGCGGCGTAATCCAGAAAGAACAGCGGTTCGGCTCCGAGGGTCAAAATATCGTTGACGCACATTGCCACCAGGTCGATCCCGATGGTGTTATGAATTTTGCTTAACTGGGCAAGTTTGAGTTTAGTGCCAACGCCGTCTGTACCCGACACCAAAACGGGTTCGCGGTATCCGGCAGGGATTTGAAACAAGCCGCCAAACCCGCCAATCCCAGACAAAACCTCGGATCTTTGGGTACGCTTCACCGTGGAGCGAATGCGACGGACAAATGCCTGTCCTGCTTCGATGTCAACCCCTGCTGTGCGGTAATCCAAAATGCCTTTCCCTCAGCCATAACAACGGTTTCAGCGATCGCCAACATCTCCGATCCCAGCCGATCCCGAAACGTATGATATGCTGATGCGGACAAATCGAAACATTGCGTTACATTCTGTCGAATTCAACAGGAATCTAGATGTCAACCAAGACTTTTCGCCGTTGTGTGAGTGGTGCGTTAACTGTTTTAGGCGCAAGCTTGGCCTTTGGCACCACTGTTCGCGCTGCATCTCCCCTCAAGAGTTCGGCAGATGCCCCCGCAGCGATCGCGGCTGAAACCAGCAATACTTTATCCGGTAACGAGATCCCGTCGCTCGACGAGCCCGTACTGCTCGCTCAGGTGTACCAGTCCGGCATCGCATCTTGGTACGGCCCTGGGTTTGCGGGTCGTCTGTCGGCAAACGGCGAAATCTTCGATCCCAACCAGCTCACCGCCGCTCATCCCACGCTGCCGTTCAACACCATCGTGCGGGTCACCAACGTCTACAACGGTCGTAGCGTCGTCGTGCGCATCAACGATCGCGGCCCTTACATCGGCAACCGCGTCATCGACCTGTCGGCGGCTGCGGCTGACGCGATCGGCATTATCAACTCGGGTATCGGCGACGTTGACATCGAGATTCTGAATTAGTTGTTAGGGGCGGGCGCTCGCTCGTACTGTCCGCACCAGCCACTCAGTCTCTGTCGCTTTGAGTTGCGATTACTTCGACTGGATGCGGATGCACGTCTCATCAAGAGGTGCATCCGCATTTGCATGGAGACATCCCAGTCTGGGTTAGGGTAGTATGGTATGCCTGTCGCTCGGGCTGCTTCCGGCGCTGAGAGCCACGCGATTCCTGTCCCAGAAGCAAGTCACCTCGACTGCAACGATCTCGTCACGAGATTCCCCCTTTTGTCCTTTACGTCATTTGGAAACCTCTAGTAAGCAATGGTCAACACCACCCTCGAAACTCCCAACGTCGGTTTCACTCACGAAGACTTTGCCGCCCTTCTCGATAAATACGACTATCACTTCAGCCCTGGCGATATCGTCCCCGGCACGGTCTTCTCTTTGGAACCTCGCGGAGCTTTGATCGATATCGGCGCGAAAACCGCCGCTTTCCTGCCCATCCAGGAAATGTCGATCAGCCGGGTGGAAAATTCTGAAGAGGTCATGACTCCCGGTGAAACCCGCGAGTTCTTCATCCTTACGGAAGAAAACGAAGAAGGCCAGCTTACCCTTTCCATCCGTCGCATTGAGTACATGCGGGCGTGGGAACGGGTGCGTCAGCTCCAGAAAGAAGACGCCACCGTGCGCTCGGCTATCTTTGCTACCAACCGAGGTGGCGCGCTGGTGCGCATCGAGGGACTGCGGGGCTTCATTCCCGGCTCTCACATCAGCACCCGCCAGCCCAAAGAAGACTTGGTGGGTGAAGAGCTACCCCTCAAGTTCTTGGAAGTGGACGAAGATCGCAACCGTCTCGTGCTCAGCCACCGCCGCGCGTTGGTGGAGCGCAAGATGAACAAGCTGGAAGTGGGCGAAGTTGTGGTTGGCGTGGTGCGCGGCATCAAGCCCTACGGTGCGTTCATCGACATCGGCGGCGTCAGCGGTCTGCTGCACATCTCCGAGATTTCCCACGATCACATCGAAACGCCCCACAGCGTCATCAACGTGAACGACGAAGTCAAGGTGATGATCATCGACCTGGATGCCGAGCGCGGTCGCATCTCGCTTTCTACGAAGCAATTGGAAGTCACGCCTGGCGATATGACTCGCGACCCGCAACTGGTCTACTCCACTGCTGAAGAAATGGCTGAGAAGTTCCGCGAGAAAATGTTTGCGAATCAGCAGCCTCCTCAGATGGAGCTGGAGATGTCGGGTTCCGAGCCTGCGGCTTAACCCAAACCTAAATGTCTCATCTGCGCGGGTGGCTGGCGATCGCTAGCCACCCGTTCTCGTAACGAGAGTACATATAAAACTACAAATGAACTTTACCTACCTTCACATACGCTGGCGATCGCGACCTGATTGAGCGAATATTAAAACATAATTAAGTTTTCAGGCGGCGAGATGCTTCGGCCACTCCCCTACGAACGATGGATCGTGCAAGTGCCTTCGATGACCTCATCGGTGGCGGAGACTGCACTGTGGTCGTTAGGGGTATCGACACGGTTATTTGCAGACGGAACGCTGACGGCATTGATTCGGCACGGACGAACGGGTTTAGGCGATCGCATTGCCATTTGTCAGGTGGAACTGAGGTTTTCCCCCAACCGCAACGAGCTAGTGCATTGGTTGAATATGTGCTACTCGCTGCCGCCCTCTAGACGGGAATCGTCGTATCTGCGCTGACGAGGCTGGCGCGTTCCGAGTGGGAATGGCGACGTGTTGCAATCTCGGTGTCTGCCAGTCCTTGCGCGGGCTAGAGTAGGATGCTGGTATTTGCGTGCGGGTAAGTCCGAAGTCATGGCGAGCGGAAATTCTTTTGGCGAGTTGTTTACGATTACCACCTACGGCGAATCCCACGGGGGTGCAGTTGGGGTGATTATCGACGGTTGCCCGCCCCGATTGCCCCTCACAGAGTCAGACTTGCAGGTGGAACTCGATCGCCGCCGTCCAGGGCAAAGCCACATCACCACTCCTCGCAAAGAGACGGATACTTGCGAAATTACGTCGGGGACGTTTCAGGGATTGACCCTGGGCACGCCGATTCACGTGATGGTGCGCAATAAGGACGCGCGATCGCAGGATTACAACGAAATGCAGCACAAGTTTCGGCCTTCCCACGCCGACGCGACGTACCAAGGGAAGTACGGGATTCGTAATTGGCAAGGTGGAGGACGATCTTCGGCGCGCGAAACGATTGGCCGGGTGGCGGCGGGAGCGATCGCCCAAAAAATCTTGAAGTTGGCAGCGGGCATCGAAATCGTCAGCTACGTATCCCGCATTAAGGATATGGAAGCTCAGGTCGATATCGGCTCGGTAACGCGGGCGGACGTGGAAAAGAATATCGTGCGATCGCCTGATGAAAACATGGCGAATCGGGCGATCGCGGCGATCGAGCAAGCGAGCAAAGACGGCGATTCGCTGGGTGGCGTGGTCGAGTGCGTGGTGCGGAACGCTCCGGTTGGTCTCGGGATGCCCGTGTTCGATAAGTTAGAGGCGGATTTGGCGAAAGCCGTGATGTCGCTTCCGGCCAGCAAAGGCTTTGAGATCGGCTCGGGATTTGCCGGGACGCTGCTGACGGGCAAAGAGCATAATGACGAATTTTATAGGGCTGCTGATGGGTCGGTGCGGACGCTAACGAATCGCTCCGGCGGCATTCAGGGGGGAATTTCTAACGGCGAGGCGATCGTGCTGCGGGTGGCGTTCAAACCGACGGCCACCATTCGCAAAGAACAAAAAACGGTGACGACGGAAGGCCAAGAAACCGTGCTTGCAGCGAAAGGCCGTCACGATCCTTGCGTGCTACCTCGTGCCGTGCCGATGGTGGAAGCGATGGTGGCGTTAGTCCTGTGCGATCACTATTTGCGCCAACAGGCTCAGTGTGGCGGGGTCGAATTTCCCGCGCCAGAGACTACGCCTGTGGAAGCGATCGCCGCCTCCTAACGTCCTTATCAACCCCATCACACGCGCATGAACATCACGCCCGAATTGCTAGAGCTGCTCGTTTGGTGGGACTTTCGACTAGCGGTGGCGTTGAACGTGTTCGTGCCGCTGGTACTGCTGGTTTGGGCGTTTAAGGCTCAGTTCGCGCCGCTGACGAGTGTGGCGATCGCCTATTGGCGCGTCTCCAGTCTGCTCGCCATCACGGTCTATTTGATGATTGGCGGATTTCCCATCAGCTTTTTGACCGGGGCAGCCGCTCGCATTTTGATCGTGACCTGTCTTTGGTACGGGTCGGATGCGGCGATCGCAATTCCGATGGACAATCGTCTGGTCTGCCAAGCGTTCAAAGTGTGGCGCTGGATCGTCACCATCTATATGGGAGCGGGTGCGTTATTCTCATCTCTATTCGTTCCCTGCGCATTTCAATCAGAACTGAGTACGACCTGTCAGGTTTGGTTTCAGCCCCCGTTAGGGTTCAAAGCTTTATTTCATCCGAACGTTCCGGCACAGACGTTGGGGTTAATTGGGGCGATCGGGTTAGTGGCTTACGTTGTGGTCTTTGCGCTGTTTTTGTGGCAAGACAATCGGCGATCGCCCCTCTCAGATTGAATAAAGGCTGTCAGACTGGGAACAGCTTGCGCTCGCTTTGATGACCTCGACGAAAAAAGATACGCGATCGCGCCTGTGGGCGATGATGGGCAACACGCCGCGCCTGCTGGGGTTGGTGTGGGAGGCTGCGCCTGGATGGGTGGTGGCAAACGCGATCGTGACGCTGGGAGACTCTCTCGTTCCAGTCGCGCAGCTCTACATTACGAAACAGATTGTCGATCGCGTGGTGCAAATGCTCCCGCAGGAGAATCCGAGTCTCGCTCCCATTCTGGGCTTAGTGGGCATTGGCTTCGGGTTGATGCTGCTTCAGCAGGGGTTTCAACAGGCTTCAACCTACATTTCGCGCGTGCTGAGCGATAAATTTGCGCTTCATGCCAATGGAAAATTGCTTCAACAAGCCATTCGCCTCGATTTACGCCATTACGAATCGCCTGAGTTTTACGACACCCTCAATCGAGCACAACAAAATGGTAGTCAGTATCCGCTGCGTGCGCTGCAAACCATCAATCAACTGCTCGGGCAAGGTGCGGGGTTGACGGGATTGCTGGCTTTACTGCTGCGTTTTAATCCGTTAGTGCTGCTGTTTTTGCTGGCAACGTCGTTACCAGGATTTTGGATTGGCGTTCGGTATTCTCAGCGTCGGTTTTGGATGAATCGGCGGCAAACTCCCAGCCGTCGGATGGTGGAATATCTCCAGGCCGTCTTAACCGAGCAGGATTTTGCTAAAGAGGTACGGCAGTTTAATTTAGGCGATTATTTGTGGACGGAGTGGTACAAAATTCGCTCGGAGTTCAATCAGGAATCGCGGCAGCTTGCGGGGCGTCAGGCCGTGGCGAGGTTGGCGATCGCCTCCATTGCCAATCTCGGATTCTACGGTGCATACGTCCTCGTGTTGCTGCAAGCATTGCGACGCACGATCACGATTGGCGATCTGACGCTGTATGCCGGAGCGTTTCAACAAGCTCAAAGAAGTATTCGGAATATTCTGCAAAACCTAGCAACTCTCTACGAATACAACCTGTACGTATCCCAATATTTTGAGTTTCTAGCGCTCGAACCAACTGTGATCAGCATCGACACAGCACGGTCATTTCCAAAACCGATTCAGACAGGGTTGAAGTTTGAACGAGTCACATTTACCTATCCCGGAGTGAAAGAGCCTACGCTTCATCAAATCGATCTCGACGTTCGCCCCGGAGAATGCATCGCGCTCGTGGGTCTTAACGGCTCGGGAAAAACAACTTTACTCAAACTAATCGCTCGCTTTTACGATGTTGATTCCGGCAGAATCTCTATTGACGGCATGCCGTTAGATGCGATCGCCCTTCCCGATCTGCGTCAAAATATTGGGGTTTTATTTCAAGATTTCGCCCGCTACGCGCTGAGCGCATCCGACAACATCGGCTTTGGGAATTTACCCGAGCGAGAGAATCGCGATCGCCTGATCGCTGCCGCCAAAGATGCAGGCGCGCACGAATCCGTTGAACTGCTCGAACGGGGCTACGAAACTCCACTGGGCAAAATGTTCAAAGGAGGCGTGGAACTATCGGGCGGGCAGTGGCAAAAAATCGGACTAGCGCGGGCGTTCATGAGTGCGGCGCAAGTGTTGATTTTGGACGAGCCGACAGCGGCAGTAGACGCGATCGCCGAACACGAACTCTTTCAGCGATTTCGTCAGCTCACGAAAGGCAAAATGACCTTTTTAGTGAGTCATCGATTCTCAACCGTCAAAATGGCCGATCGTATTGTCGTTTTAGAGAAAGGACGCATCATTGAAATCGGCAGTCACGACGAATTGATGAACGCCAACGGAACCTATGCTCGAATGTTTCGCATTCAAGCCGATAACTATCAAATCGAACGATCGAACGATCGGCCAACTGGAAAGATAGACAGGTCGAAACCTAACTCACGTGTCCGTTGAGATGGGCGAGTTCGGGGTACATGAGTGCGTAGCGATCGTTCACCCACGCCAGGATGGATTCTAAAGATGTGTTGGCCTCAAACGTCACTTGACGTCGGGAGTTCGATTCCCGCCAGCTCACGACTTTAACGAGGTCGGGACGGGTGACGACATCAAAGCCTTTCGTCAGGCAGCAACACATCAAATCGTAAGCCGTCAGTCCCATAGAGGATTCGGCAACTTCAGTTGGGTCGATATCGCGATCGCTTTTAATCACTCGACCTCGAAACGTAGCAGCTTCAGAGTTTACGGCCTCGCTGGTGATGATGGGACGGCCTCGGTACATTGCAGTCATAATCGAACACTCTAGACACTTCAGGAAACGAGTTGCGCTCGTTGTTTGGTAGTTTCGCTCCTGCCACTTAATGCAGCAGTGATGCAGATCTCCGAACTCCTGCGATCGCGCTCCGTCTTTCAAGGGCGATCGAGAACTCAGCCATCTGCCAAAGCCAGAGTTCGTCAGTGTATAGCTACGCTAGGTGGCAAACAGAACGCAGGAGCACACAGAGTGAAAGACCGGAACAAACCCCAATTAGAGCGACTAGATCCCGAATCTGAGACCTGCTTCGATGACCTTGCAGCATTAGTAAGCGAAGAACTCGATGCACGTATTGCAGTCGGAGACGATCCATCTAATCCAGAAGGATGTCAGTTGATTTCGGAACTCATCTCAGACGCCATCCTTGACAGCTTTGTTATTCGGCAAAGAACGTCACCCCGGTATCGCTGGAAGCGTACTGAATAAGTCTGAGGTCTCCTCACGATAAGGGTGAGTCCGTTTGCATTAACCTACTCACTGCCCTTTTAGATGACACTGCATACGGTGCTATAGTAGTGTCATGGCGGCTGATTCATCTTTTCGGGTTGTGATAGATACCAACGTGGTGTTCGAGGGCTTAACCACGCAGGGAGGTGCTTCTGGGTTGGTTATAGAGGCATGGTTGGCCGGTCTATTAACCGTTTGTGTTTCTAATGCTCTTGCTTACGAGTACGTCGATGTCTTGTCCCGTAAGCTTTCCAAAAAACGCTGGCAAACACTTCGCTCTGTACTCGGTAACTTGCTAGACCTTTGCCAGTTTGTAGCCATTCACTATTCCTGGAGACCCACGTCACCCGATCCAGGAGATGATTTGGTGGTCGATTGTGCTATGAATGCGGGGGCAACTGTCATTACATCCAATCTGCGCGACTTCCGAAGTTCTGAAGCGTCGCTAGGCTTAGAAGTGATGACTCCAGTTGAATTAGTCAGTAAATTAGCAGGAAATGGAGGAAAAATATGAGTCGATTAACCCTTCGATTGCCAGAATCACTACACCAGCAACTGACTAATTTGGCTGAAAGTGAAGGCGTATCCTTAAATCAATATATCGTCTATGCGTTGACACGGCAGGTAACTCTTTCCCATACGGTTATTGAAGTTTCTCAGCAAGAGGTTCAGCAGCAAAAAACATCATTCCAATCTCTGATACGAGATTTAGGAAAGGCCTCTTCATCTGATGTCGAGACGGCGCTGAGCGAGCGGGAAACGGTTTCGCCAGAAAAGGAATTGGACTCTGAAACGGTCGATCTCGTTCGGAAAAGGATACGAGATGCTGCCAAGCTACCATCACAAACAAGCAGTGATGCCTAGCACTGGGTTGCAACGCGGAGTATGGGGAGTCGATTGGAGCTCAAAAGTTGCTACTGTCGTTGAACTCCAACCTTAGAAAAAGTCAGGTACGCAGGGAACTCAACCGATGGATGCAGCAGCATTGCTCCAACGCTATGCAGATGGCGATCGCGATTTCGTCGAAGTCAAAATCCGCGGCGCTTCGTTCGTGGAAGCGAATTTGAGTGATGCCAACTTATCAGGCGCTGCACTAGCCGGAGCAGACTTCAGCAGTGCGGATTTGAGCGGGGTGAATTTTCGAGCAGCTAGTTTGCGCGGAGCTGATTTGAGTGGGGCATTGCTAACAAATGCTGATTTGAGCGATGCCGACTTACGCGGAGCGGAGCTGTTGGGAACGGACTTGCGCGGGGCGAAGTTGGCGGGAGCCAATTTGCAAGCGGCTGACTACGATCGCTTCACTCGCTTCGATGACGGCATCAATCCTGCCCAATTTGGCCTCACCAAAATCGAGCCGACTTGATAAAGCAGTGGAAAGATAGGGAACGGCAGCATCGTAGAGGCTTCGCGTGTCGTTAATTCTCCCTCCTCGTTTGCAACCGGGCGATCGCGCTCGGGTTGTTCTCACCAGTGGCCCTTGCGATCGCGAAACGCTCCAGGCCGGAATCGACATCTGGCGGGCTTGGGGGCTAAAGGTTGAAATCGACATTCCCGATCGCCCCTGCGAACTAGAGTATTTGGCGGGAAGCGATCGCGATCGCCTAAACACACTCCAAGCAGCCCTAGACGACCCGACCTGCCGCACAATTCTGTGCGGGCGCGGCGGTTACGGCGTCACTCGATTGCTAGGGGATCTGAACTGGGACAGATTTCGCAAATCTCCCAAGTGGATCGTCGGGTTCTCGGACATCACGGCGTTGTTGTGGGCGGCGGCAAACCAGGGCGTTGGCGGGCTGCACGCTCCGCTGCTCTCGACATTGCCGCACGAGTCGGAAGGAGTGCGATCGCGACTGTGGCAATGGCTCCACGCGGGCGCGGGATACGAACTCTCAGGTACGGCTTGGAATTCTGGACGGGTTGAAGGCACGCTCTTTCCGGCTAATTTGGCGGTCGCAACCTCTTTGTTTGCCACTCCAGACTGGCCGCTGCCATATCCAGACACCATCTTGGCGTTTGAAGATATCAACGAAGACGACTACCGCATCGATCGCCTGCTCACCCAGTGGCGCAATGCGGGTGCTTTCGAGTCGGTGGCGGGCATTGCTCTGGGTCGGTTTTCGTGGAACGACCCGCTTCCCGAAGACGAACGCTACGACGCAACGCTGGCGCTGCGCGATCGCCTGATGGATCTGAAAATCCCCATC
>JBCBTL010000028.1:0-11257 GCA_039818705.1 Cyanobacteria bacterium J06639_1 | reverse complement strand
GGGACGATCTCGATACAGCGCTCCGTGAGCGTGGGAAGCATCTTCAATCAGGACGAGGTGGTACTTTCTCGCGATCGCCGCCAGCCGATCCATCGCCGCCGGGTTGCCCCACACGTGAACGGCACAGATAGCACGGGTGCGCTCGGTGATGAGAGCTTCCACGCGATCGGGGGCGATCGTTAGGGTGTTCGGATCGATATCGCAAAACACCGGAGTGCCGCCCAGTTGCAGTACGGGCGCAGCCGTCGCAAACCAAGTATAAGAAGGCACGATAACTTCCGTACCCTCTCGGACTCCAGCCGCGAAGTAGGCGCTGTGCAGCGCAGCAGTACCGCTATTGACGGTCAGCGAAAACCTCGCGTTCGTAAGCTGGCAAAACTCGCGCTCGAATTGCTTTACGAGCAGCGAGCCATCTTTCGACGTGGCGATGTTGCGAGCCGCCAAGCGCATCAACCGCAAGGTATCGCTAAGCTGGATCGCCTTCCAACGCTCTCGGTAGGGCTGTCTCACGGCGGGAGTGCCGCCGCGCGCGGCCAGAGCCGTCAAAGTAGTCTCCATCACTCGAACTGCGTACGAACTTGAGTTCAATTTATACGCAAAAATGCTACTCGTCGGGCGGCGTTGTCAAATTTAATGCTGTCGGATGCTCGCACAACCGGCAAAATGCGATCGCGAAGCCACCCCAAAGTGCTCGTTCGCCTCGCTGGGAACGGTACTGAATCGGGGGCGCGATCGCTTGAATGTTCGGCAGGATGCTCCAAACGCGATCGCGCTGAAGCGGCTGGAATCCGATCAGGCGGGAAAAATCGTGCTGAGGATGGCATCGGGGGCGATCGCGTCGATCTCGCCCGTAGAGGCTTTCACCGAGCGGAAGGGGCCGTCGGCGGGTAGGAGTTTTTCCGGTTCCGTCGGGCCGAAGAGGGCGACTAGCGGGGTTTGGGTGGCGACGGCCAGGTGCATGGGAGCGCTGTCGGTACACAGCACCAGCGTCGCGCCCGCGAGCATGGCGGTCAGCGCGCCGATATTGGGCGGCTGCACGATCGCGATATCGGGCAGCAGCTCGCGAAACTCAGCCACGAGTGCGTCGTCTTCGGGGCCTGCCACTACTGCAACGGGTAGCTCGCCCCGCTTGTCCCGAAAGCCCCGCACCACCTCGACCCAGTTCGCGATCGGATAGATTTTGCGGATGCCTTTGGTCACCGAAAGCTGACTTGCGCCGGGATGAAGCAAAACGTAATCGGCGGTTGTGGAACCGAAAAGTTGCTCTCTTTCGGACTCCGCCCAGGCCAAATCGGTTTTCTTGAGCTGCACCGCAGGCAAGGTTACGGGTGCGGTGACGTTAAAGCCGTGGGTGAGATCGTGATACATGTTGGCCGCGTACTGCTCGGGTTTGAGCGGCAGCGCGTCCGTTAAGAAAAAGTCGCCGCTGCTGGAATAGCCCACTCGTTTGGGAATGCCGGTCAACCACAGGAAGAACTTGAGTAGAGCGCTGCGTCCGAGCGACACCACTGCGTCGTACTCGCGCTCGCGCACGCGCCCGAGCAGGTCGGTCAGATCGGCGAGGCTGAGCTGCTCTTTGAACCCGAACGGGATCGCGTCGCTGACGAACGGGCACACCTCGTAGGCTCCCACCGATCGCGGTTCGGCAATGACGTGAAGTTCGGCCTCAGGAAACGACTTGTGCAAAGTGGCAAGCGTTGGGAAAAACAACACCTGATCGCCAATGCCGCCGGGAACGAGAGCGAGGATACGCATGACGCACGCTGAGTGATGAATCTGAGCTGTCCGAACCAGTCCAGTACCAGAGCGGTCAGACACCCCTCATTCTGACATTGGAACGTCCGCTTGCAACACGCAGACCGGGTTTCGGCGTTAAGGATTTTAGGAGTCTGGACGAGCGCAGGCGATCGCTGCGTTAATCTGGTGCGGGCGAGATCTGTAGTGCGGGCGAGTTCTTTCAAGTCCGGTCGGCTCGCATTGCAACTGAAAAAGATCGAGTTCAACATATCGAACATCCTGCGGCATCAGGGTCGCAGTCGCGAGGGGGAGAAAGCATGGCGGACATCGGGATTGCAACAGCTCAGGCTCACAACCGGCGGCGCGGCCAGATTCACGTCTACGACGGCGAGGGCAAAGGCAAGTCCCAGGCAGCTCTGGGGGTCGTATTGCGATCGATCGGTCTGGGGATTGAAACCTCAGCTCCCAGTCGCGTGCTGCTGGTGCGCTTTTTGAAAGGGCCAGGTCGCCAATACGCCGAAGACGCGGCGATCGAAGCGCTCCAGCGCGGCTTCCCTCACCTCATCGACCAGCTTCGCACCGGGCGCGGCGAATTCTTCGGCGCTAAAGACGTGACGAAATTCGATCGCCAAGAAGCCCGCCGAGGTTGGGACGTGGCGAAAGGGGCGATCGCCTCCGGCTTCTACTCCGTGGTCGTGCTAGACGAACTCAATCCCGTCCTCGATCTGGGCTTACTCCCCGAAGACGAAGTCATCAAAGCGCTGCGCTCCAAACCCGACTCGCTAGAAGTCATCGTCACCGGACGCGGCGCTCCGGCGGGAATGCTCGAAGTGGCCGACCTGCACTCAGAAATGCGCAGCGTGCGCAGCGTCAACGAGCCCGCCAACAACGGCAACGGCACTCCCCACAGCTTCGCGCTTTCGGGCATTGAAATCTACACGGGAGCGGGCAAAGGAAAATCCACCAGCGCCCTGGGGCGCGCCCTACAAGCGATCGGACGCGGCATCAGCAAAGACCTCTCCCACCGCGTGCTAGTGGTGCAGTGGCTCAAGGGCGGGTCGGGCTACACCGAAGACGCGGCCATCCGAGCGCTCCGCGACAGCTATCCCAACCTGGTCGATCACCAGCGCTGCGGGCGAGATGCGATCGTCTGGCGGGGCAAGCAGCAGGAAATCGATTACGTCGAGGCCGAGCGGGGCTGGGAACTCGCCAAAGCCGCCCTCGCCTCTGGACTCTACAAAACCATCATCCTGGACGAGCTGAACCCCGCCGTCGATTTGGAGTTGGTGGAGTCCGATCCCATCGTGCAAGCCCTGTTGCGCAAACCCCGCGATACCGAAGTCATCATCACGGGGCGCTGTCACGACACGCTGCCCTACTTCGATCTCGCCACCGTCCACTCCGAAATGGTCTGTCACAAGCACTATGCCGAACAGGGAGCCGACCTAAAACGAGGCGTAGATTACTAAAGAGCTGGACGGGAGGCGATCGCCCCCTGCACCGCGTCTCGCAAAAAATCAGCCGCGATCGCCCACTCGGGTTCGCGATCGCCGCCGCGCCACCCCGTCACTCGCTCCATGTCACCCCACAAACACAAATGACCGACCCCAGGATCGGCATAGAACTGCGCCCGTCCGCCTCCCCAGGCCAGCCCGTTTTCGTGGGTAGCGCGATCGTGGCTGAGGCGATAGACCGGAATTTCAAGACCGTGGAACGGCACGCACCAGCCGTCTACCGCCACGATCGCCTTCACAAACTCTGAGCCGAGTTCGCTCGCGATCGCCCGCACCGCCACGCAGCCCGCGCTGAATCCGATTAATGAGATGGGACAAGAACGCCACAGCCCCTCTCGTTTCATCCAGCGTTCGGCCAGCATCGGACAAAATGGAGCGTTATCTTCAGGAAACCAGCGCAAGTCCGTCAAACATGCCAAAGCTCTAGCCGCCCAAGTCTGAAATCCCGCATTTGCTCGCCGAGCTTCGGGAGTCCAGGCTGCGCCTCCAAGGGCGATGACTGTTGTAAAGGTGCTTCCGCCAGAATTCATTTCACGACCCGCACAACTCGCTTCCGGTTGCCGTCAAAACGACCGCGCAGCTCGAAGCTCTATTGAAAAAACAACTGAAAAAACAACTCGCGATCGCCTACAGGCTCCCGTAAGCGCTTATTATCTTGGTAACGGCACACATATACTTTTGTAAAGTCGTTCTCGTTTCATTCGTACGCGCCTTTTTGGAGTTGCCCCATGAGTCGATGGAATCTCATCGAGCGTAGTGCTCTGACGATTCACCTGCTCAGTCTTGTATTCGGACTGGCTGGGTTGCTGTTGGTCGTTCCTCATCCCGAGTGGATTTTGCAGCTCCCCGAATACGGTCAGAGAGCGTTCGACCTCAGCATGGGCAACGGCAGCGTCGTTTACATGGTGTCGGGGGCGATCGCCGCACTCCTGATGGGTCAGCGCTTGATCGGCTGGTGGCGCACGCTTCTATTTTTCGTGGCAGCAGTCAGCATCTCGCTGGGCGGCGAGCTAGCCGGGACGAGTACGGGCATTCCCTTCGGCGAATACAGCTATCTGAACGGTTTGGGCTACAAAATTCAGGGGTTAGTGCCCTTCACGATTCCGCTGTCTTGGTTTTACGTCGGATTTTCCTCGTTCTTGCTGGCGCTGACGGTGTTGCGACAAAGCCGCCACTGGCTGATGGTGATGGAAGCGATCGCCCTCGGCTCGTTAATTTTGACCTCCTGGGATTTCGTCCTCGACCCTGCGATGACTCAAACCCTCGTTCCGTTTTGGGAATGGTTGCAGCCGGGGCCGTTTTTCGGGATGCCGCTGCAAAACTTCGGCGGTTGGATGGTAACGGGCGCTCTGTTCATGACGGTTTCCACCATTCTTTGGGGGGCGAAATCGCTGCCCATTCTCTCCCGCGAACAGCTCAGCACGCCTCTGACGATCTACGTGGCCAACTTCATTTTTGCCACCGCGATGAGCTTAGGGCACGGCATCATCACTCCCGTATCGCTGGGCATGTTGATGGGTTTGATTCCTGCACTGAGCATGTGGTTTTTGGCTGACGAAGAATCCGAGCTGGAAGCCGACGATCGCGTGCCTTTCGCCGGACTGCGCCCCGTGACCGAGCCGTCTTTAGAAGCCTCGGCCAAATAATTCGACCCGATTCGCACAGTGGAGCTAGAGGCGATCGCGATTTTGAACGTAACAGGCATCGACTGGACGGCGGCGGATAAAGCCGCGATCGCCCTCCTCGCGCTCCAGCTCCCCGCCCTCTTGGTGTTATTGACTCGACTGCTGCGCGGCCCCTTTCGCCGTCCGCCCCTCAGTCCTCAGCCCGAGCGCGAAGCGTGGGCGGGACGGGTGAGCGTTGTCGTTCCTACTCTGAACGAAGCCGAGCGCATTCAGCCTTGTCTGGACGGATTGAGTCTGCAAAGTGATGCACTGCGCGAAGTTGTCGTCGTGGACAGTCGTTCTACCGACGCGACGGTCGATAAAGTAGAGGCCGCACGAGCCGAGGACGATCGCTTCCGAGTCGAAACCGACGACCCCTTACCTCCGGGATGGGTGGGGCGACCTTGGGCGCTGCATACGGGCTATCAGCGATCGCATCCCGACTCGACTTGGATGCTGGGCGTCGATGCCGACACGCAGCCGCAACCCGGCTTAATTGAAGGACTCCTTCAGGTTGCCGAATCCGAACATTACGATCTGATCACGCTTTCCCCCCGATTCATCTTGCAGCACCTCGGGGAGGCGCTGTTGCAGCCCGCCCTGTTGATGACTCTGATTTATCGTTTCGGCGCGGCGGGAGACAAAACCTCCGACCCCGACCGCGTAATGGCTAACGGGCAATGCTGCCTAATGCGCAAGTCCATGCTGGACGAGATGGGGGGCTATCACGTCGCCCGTGGGTCGTTTTGCGATGACGTGACGCTAGTGCGAGAAGCGGCACGGCGCGGCTACAAAGTCGGGTTTATGGACGGCGCTAACCTCATGCACGTCCGCATGTACGAATCAGCCGCAGAAACCTGGACGGAATGGGGGCGATCGCTCGATCTTACAGACGCTTCTACCTTCGCCCAAACGATCTCTGATGCGGTCTTTTTGCTCTTAGTGCAAGCGCTACCGCTCGCAGTTCTAACTCTGTCGATTGGGTTGGGAGCGCTGTGCGAGCCAGATTGGATTGTCTTGGCACTGCTGGGCACGAATGTGGGATTGGTGACGATGCGCTGGGGGTTGTTGCTGGCGATCGCCAACTCCTATCGCGCCAAACCTTGGACATTTTGGATTTCGCCTCTGACTGACCCGCTAGCCGTATTGCGCATCTGGATCTCCGCTCTTACTCGTCCCCAAAGCTGGCGCGGACGCAGCTACGAGACTTTCGCCGTGACAGAAGAGAGTGCAAGTTCGCCCCTCTAAGCGAACCCTCCGATGCGCTCTCGTTAAAATGGCAGTAGCCCGTGACAAGAGCGCACCATCATGACAGTCACGACCTATCGTTGGACGGTCGATCGCTTTCACCGCGCGATCGATGCTGGCCTATTCGACGACCAGCCAGTAGAACTGCTAAATGGAGATCTATTCGTTATGCCCCCCGAACGGGAACTCCATGCTTTCAGTAATAGCGAGGTGGGCGATTACTTCAGGAAGCTATTGGGCGATCTCGCCAAAGTCCGCGAGGCTCATCCAGTCACACTGAATGAAGAGTCCGAGCTGGTTCCCGATTTGGCGATCGTCAAGCCGCTCGGTCGAGAATATTTGGAGCATCATCCTTACCCCGAAGATATTTACTGGGTGGTGGAATTCTCGAAAGCCACTCTTGCTAAAGACCTAGGCACGAAAAAGTCTGCTTACGCTCGCGCCGGAATTCGCGAATACTGGGTAGTCGATCTCGTAGGGAGCCGATTATTAACATTCACAGATCTTGAAGGCGAAGGCTATCGTCAGGAACGCACGAGCGATCGCGGCACGGTCTCCCCGATCGCGTTCCCCGACATCGATATTCGAGTCGATCGCCTTCTCCTCGCTTAACGTTTGCTTTTGACGGATTGGCTGCGATTCAGAGCGAGAGCGCTCGTGTCGCTAGAATTGTTCGAGCGGTGATGAGGCGTTTGGGATGAACCGAGTATTGGGGACGAGTTTGATTGGCATCTTGGGTATCGCGGGCGCGATCGCCTTTGGGTCGCAATCCCGCTGGCACGCCGAGCCGATTGAAGCTGCCCCCGTTAGCGGAGTTGTTGCTGCCGATCCCGTTCTCGTGGCTTTCAGCGACGTACCTGACGATCTCGATGGCGCGGCTTTCGAGCGGGTGATGCAAAAAGCGATCGCCGCCGAATGGAAAGAGCGAGATTTTGGCGCGCTCGTTCAGAACGTAGCCGAGCAATTCTTGGGCGCGGAATACGTGGATGGCATGCTCGATCGCGCGGAGTCGGAAGAGCTGGTGCTGTCGCTGACGAAATTTGACTGCGTGCTGTTCGTTGAGACCGTCTTGGCGATGGCTCGGAGCATTGTCGCGCAGGACTATACGTATGCTGGGTTCGGCGATCGCGTGGAAACCCAACGCTATCGAGGCGGCGATCGCGACGACTATTGCAGCCGCCTGCACTACTTTTCAGAGTGGATCGACGACAATCGCAAGCGCGGCTATCTCGCATCGGGGGTTACCGATTTAACCTCGCAATCATTGGATAAAACGCTGAATTTCATGACTGAAAATCGGTCGAAATATGCCCGTCTCGCCAGCAACGATGCGAATTTTCAGTGCATTTCTCAAATGGAAGCGAATTTGCGATCGCTCGATCTCCAGTACGTTCCCACCGCCAACGTGCGAAACCAATACTCTGCAATTCAAGCCGGAGATGTCATCGCGATCGCTACCGAAATTTCTGGCATCGACGTGACCCACTCCGGCCTCGCCTACGCCCAGCCAGACGGCTCGATGGGATTCATCCACGCCGCCCCCGGAATCGGCGCGATCGTGGCGGAAGACCTGCAAACTTACGTCGAGCGAGTGCCCAGCGCGATCGGCATTGTCGTCGCGCGCCCCCATGCTGGGGGGTAAAAGTAGGCGGGTAGGCGATCGCCTCTTGCTGCGAAGTTTAGAAAGTCCTGGTCGGGGCGATCGCTTCCGGTCAGTCTATGAGGTTATGCCGCACGACATTTGTCGTCAGGCTTCTGTCTTGTCAATCAGCCAGCTAGCCACTTTCTCCATCACGCGGCTGGTGACCTCGTCGCGATCCTGCAATAGCTGATGACCTGTGGTGTCTTCAATCCAAAAACCTTCCGACTGAGAACCAGAGCGATCGACAAATTGCCGCACGGCTTCACACATCGTGCGGCAGTCTCGCACGGCATGAATCGCTAGCAACGGGACTCCAAACGCCTCCGCGCTGCGCGCAATGTGCTCTCCAGTTGCCACGATCGCCGTAGCCGCCGCCATCGTCGGCCTTGGCGATACCTGTACGCCTGGATCGCGACGAGCGACCTCAGCCCACGCTTTGTTTCCAAACGCATCGTCGAAAGTGGCGGAAAAATCGGTTGCAGGCATTTTCACTCTAGGGAAATAGCGAGCCAGAAACGCCAAGATCTTGATGGCGGGTTTCGGAGGCAGCGTAGCCGGATCGATTGCGATCGCCGCCCCCATCACCACGACTCCAGCCAGCTCGATCCCAGTTGTGTTCACCCGATCGCTTGCCAAGCCAGCCACCAGCACTTGCAAACCGCCGAACGATTCGCCAATGAGGAAAATGGGCAAGTCTTCCGAGCCTTGAAGCTGCTGCTTCGTCCAAGCCACGGCAGCAAAAACGTCATCGACGTAGTCATCGAACGCGTTGATGTGGATGCACCCTTCAGGCGTGCCGGGTTCGGCCTCGGAGTATCCCATGCATACCGGGTCGTAGCTCGCACAGGCGAAACCGTTCTGATTCAAGACCGAGGCGAGTGGCTCGAAGTAGCCAGAATGCCAGCCCCCACCCGGAACCATTAGGCAAACGGCGCGTGGACTTTTGCCGTCTGGAATGCTGTTCCAGACTCGCGTGGCAAGCTTGGCGCCTCGCGGCGAGTACAGGGGAGTCGCCGCTGCTTCAGGAGGGCGTGGAACAGCGGGTTTCTGGAGGGTTGGCATGGTGAATGAATTCGCTGGCGTCACTGCTTTTTCGCGAGTCTTGCGCGATTGCGCCACTGGCAAACTCAGCACGATCTCGGACGCCAGTAACCACGGCGCGCCTTCGATCGTTGACATCGAATGCCAAAAGTGACAGTTTGTTCGCGTTAGATCTACACTAAAACCCAGTCGCCCGTCTCTGTCAAGCCGTCATGACGCTTCGCCATCGTCCCCAGCAACAGCGCAGTCAGGAACGACTCGATCGCATTCTGATTGCTGCCGCAGAGGTATTTTGGGAGGTTGGGTACGACTCTGCGAGCACTCGCGCGATCGCGGAGCGTGCCGATACTGCCGTAGGCGCAGTCTATCGATTTTTTCCAGACAAGCTGGCGATTTTTCACGCACTGGAAAAGCAGCACTACGACAATCTCAACGCGATATATCCAGGTCTGCTGAGTCGCGAAAACTTACAGAAACCCCTACGCGATTTCGTAGATAACATCGCGGACACTATTTCAGACTATTTCCGAGATCTCATTCCGCGAGTCGTCTATCTCCAGTTTTTTATCAATCCGAATATGTTTGCGTATTTTGATGCTGAGTACAATGCAAATCTCGATCGCGATCTGGCAAAAGCTCTCCGAGAGAGGAATCCAGCTCTAGGTGTGGCGAAAAGCGAGCTGATCGCACAAATGTTCCACCAGGCGTATCGCGCGTTACTGCTGGATGCTATCCGAAACTATTCGAGTCAGTACGCGATCGTGAATGATGAAATTAAAATCTTACTTTTTCAATATCTAAATCTGTACGTTGGTGACGAGCGTGATGCATACAAAAAAATATCCACTCAACAGAATACTATTTCAACATGCTTGGCGCGCCAGTACGGACTCAATGTTCGTCAAGAAGTGGCTCTGTCGTATGCTTTGCAGCATCGAACCCTCACGATTCAAGAGTTTGAGGCGCTGTGCCCTACTGTCTCTCGGCGATCGCTCCAGCGAGATCTCAAACGTCTTCTCGACGCTCGCCTCTTCACGGTCGAAGGCCAAACCAACCAGCTCGTCTATCGTCCCACAAATCTTGCGACAACCTACGACAATCTAGGATCGTGAAAGGTGATGAGGCGATCGCGCGCCGCGAAAGAGTGAGGATGGGGCGTACAGGAATCGAACCTGTGTAAGGCAAATTATGAGACTACCTTGTTTCAAATAGAACTCTTGCTACGAGAGAGGTCTAGCGATCAATAACTACTTGGACATTATTTGGACATTAAACGTACATTCACTTGTGGCGCGGATGCACGAGGGCTTCAGGGCGCACGCCCACAAGCACAGACCTTGCGCAGAATCGTCTTGAGAGCGTTTTCGCCTTGTGTGAGGTGTGGCTTACGAATGCCTATCTAATGGTACGGAAACTAGAAAACCAAGAGGTGCACCACACAGACTCAGAAAATGCTCTGAGACCCAATCGGTGCTCGTCAAACGACCACGGAGTCACTTTGGCATCGGGATATTGCTGCTGCACTTGCTTCAAGCGCTCGAGCAAGGTTTTTTAAGCTTGGCTTGGGAACACCAGTCTGCTTAGCGATGGCTGGGACGAGGTCTCTATCAGCTGTAGACAGGCCGCTTGAGACAATTCCATCCTTTTGGGGATCACGGAATCCACTGTGAGCATATCAGCTACACGGCGCGCCACTCTTGGCTCCGCCCACAGACCACCATTTACTGAGGACTGCTCAAGGGCTTGACGGAGCTGAGATCGTTGCGGCTTGTTGAGCGATAGGGGAGAGGGGCTGACGATGCACCCACTTTTGCCCATTCACGAGAGTGTCAGGGCCGTGGTGTTTGTAGTGATGAAACACTCGCTGAGTATGGGCCTAACTCCAGTCGAACAGTGGAGTGGTGTTCGCCTTAACCAACCGGCTCATCGGTGCACTCAGGTTCGACTGTGAGGCTGGCATCGACCGGCGTGGATGGGCAAAATGGGTCAAATAGAAAGAAGGACGCAAGTGCAAGCGGTTTGTCATTTGTACCCAGCAGCTTAATGGCAGCACTCTCAGTTGTTAGGTCAAACGCCGCTGGCAGATTGAAAGATTTCTCAAGGTGGCCACGCATCGTTTTGAACAGCAGACTCTATAGGGGGGGGGCTACCGATAGTTAGTTCTGAGTCTGGTGACCTTCGTGCTGGCTCATTGGGGCTATCCAATGCTGGAAGCACCGCCCACTCTCGATTGGGGAAAAGCCGCCCAGATGGCGCTCGAAACCTTCATGCCTGCGGTGGTGGGAACATTTGTATTGCAGAACGTCGAACGTCTGAGATCGTTGTTCCACAAGCAGGGGATTGACGCCTCCATTACGTACGACCAGATCTGAGCTGAAGAGTTTTGGAAGCATATACTCACGGTATGGCTG
>JBCBTL010000027.1:0-11384 GCA_039818705.1 Cyanobacteria bacterium J06639_1 | reverse complement strand
GCCCCGCGCGGTCGAGCTTGCCAACACGTCCATCTGGGGAACGTTGTCCTGCGTGCTGCTCGTGCATCCGCAAACGGAGAAACAGCATCCCGAGTTGGTGGATGAGGCGATCGCCACCCTCCGCTACGGAGCCGTGGCGGTCAACCTTTGGGGCGCAGTGGCTTACGGCTTAGTTTCAACCACCTGGGGCGCGTTCCCCGGCCATCCCCTCGACGACATTCGCTCGGGGCGAGGCGTGGTTCACAATGCGTTTTTGTTCGACCACCCCCAAAAATCCGTGGTGCGCGCCCCGTTTCGGATTTCGCCACTGCCGCTGTGGTTTGCTGGACACCGGACGCTGCGATCGCTCGCCCCCAAACTGGTGAATTTCGAGGCCGCGCCCACGTGGTATAAAGTGCCAGCGGTGATTTGGGATGCGCTACGCGGATGAATACGACGATTGTGGGTTCGGGACGCATCGGGACGGCATTGGCCGACATGGGAGACGCGATCGTCATCCGGCGCGGCGAAGCGATTCCCGCTGGCGACGGCCCGATCTACGTCTGCACCCGCAATGACGACCTCGATGCCGTGGTCGAAGCCACCCCTCCGGCACGACGAGACGACCTAGTATTTCTGCAAAACGGAATGCTGCGATCGTGGTTGGCCTCGCGGGGATTGTCGGACAACACGCAAGCGCTGATTTACTTCGCCGTCCAAAAGCTAGGCGATAAACCCGTAGATGGCGGCGGCACGATGGCCTGGGGGAAGTGGGCGCTGGCGCTGACCGAACGACTGCAATCGGCTGGACTGGATTGCAAAGTGGTCGATCGCGGTTCGTTCGATCGCCAACTGATTGAAAAACTGCTGTGGAACTGCATCTTCGGCTTGCTCTCGCAGCGCTACGCCACGTCAGTGGGGGAGGTAGTCGATCGCCATGCCGACGACGTGGAAGCGCTCGTTCGCGAACTCGCCCCGATTGCCGAACGCACGCTAGATATTCAGCTAGAAGCGGATGTGACGCAACGCCTGTGCGACTATTCCAAATCGGTGGCGGACTATCGCGGTGCGGTGAAGGAACTGCCGTGGCGCAATGGCTGGTTTCTCGATATCGAACGCACGCCGCTGCACGTTCGCTGGCTGGAAGAGGTGGGGATTTCGGTTTAGGCGATCGCCAGCAATACCCCGACCTCTTCACCCGCTGCCCCAGCGAGATCGTTAAAGACTGGGCCACCCAAACCGACCCTGAAACCCCATCCAACTAAACCCACCGCTGACAAAAAAGCGATCGCATCTGGATGAGAAAGCGATCGCCTCGGGTTGCAGAGCGATCGATGGGGCGACCTCGCGACCGCACTGCGATCGCGAGGTCAGAAGCAAGTGAGAGACACACATCTGGCTCCGTTCGAGAACGGAACTCTAAACGCGATCGCGCTGAGTACGAACTCAGCAGCGATCGCGCATTTTGAAGCACAGAATCTACTGGTCGCCGACTGTGAGATTCACCAGAGTCATGGTTTCGTTTTCGGGATTCGAGACCACCACCTGATTCGAGCCTGGGATGAAGACGATTCCTTCCGGCTCTAGCTGAGCTTCCTCGTCGTTACCAACCACAAACGCAGCGTCATTGGCATCTGGGGTCAAAATCACCGTGTCGAGCAAAGTGATGTCTGAAGGGTCGGAAATGTCGAAAATGCCGACAGCATCCGAGCGCTCCAGCGACACGAAGGCTACGGTACGACCGTCCAGCGTGCCCACATCAACTACTTCGGGTTCCGGCCCTTTATCTTCACAACGCTGCGGCAGGCTGAGGTCGACCACGGCGGTCTCAATTTGATTGCCGCTATCCCCCAGTAAAGCCCCTGAAGTCGCATCGAAAACGCTAATGCTGCGCGCGCCGAACGGATCGCCGCTACCGCCGCCGCTTTCAGCCACGGCTACGTTATCTTCATCCGCCGTCACGAACACCGAGCCATCCGGTGAAATAGCAATCCCGTCGGGTTCGCGCGATGAGGTGAAGGATGCCAGCACGCTATCGGCGTAGCCATTGCTAGTGAGACAAGGATCGTCGCCAATCCCGCCTTGCACGAAGCCCTCGCCACTCCGTTGACCGGCATCAAAGGAAGTAACGCTCAATCCCCCTGGCTCGAATGTGTTGACATCAATGCGGGCGATCGCGTTGTTTTCTTGCAGGGTTACCAACATGAAAGAACTATCAGGCGCGATCGTCACCGTTTCCGGCTGAGGGTCTTCAGCGAAAAAGGGAATGCCGTCAGGAGGAATCGCTACGGTTGTGAGCAGGCTGAGGTTGCTAGGGCCGTTGCGTAAATCGATAATGCTGACCGACCCAGGGCGATCGCCGGGCAAACTCGTTTCGTCTTCTTCGTCTTCGTTGGCTACTGCCGCGTAGGTGCCGTCGGAAGCGATCGCCACCGAATCGGGGCCAATGCCCACCGTGACTTCGGCCAACACTTCCAATCCAGGCAAGCTGACGGCAATTACCTTACCGGGCTGCTCGTTGAAGACATCTACGTTGGCATCGTCATCGTCTTTGACTCCGACCAACGCAAAGGAGCCGTCAGGACTGATGGCCGTGCCCGTAAACTCTGCTGCAGTGGAGTTGTCCGGGAAATTCGCCTCGGGAAGTTCTAACGTACCGTTCGGAGTAAGGCTGCTAGCGCCAATCTGTACGAGAGAGAGGGTCGTACCTCCAACCACCACAGCGCTACTACCATTCGGTGTCACGTCCAGCAGCTCAGCACCCGCCACATCAATCGTGGCTGCGGGCGTTCCCGTGACCGCGAGCGGCATCGGCACGTCGGGGCCAGACGAACCGGGGACACCTTCGTCGCAAGCCGCAATGAAGCCTGACAGAATCGCCATTCCCACCAGCGAGAATCGTTTGCAGGCAGTCGAGAATACTCGGGGCATGAACCAATCTCCTCACAAATGCAATTCGGTATCGATGGCAACACAGTTGCCGTCGCAATCAAAACTGTAGGTGCGATCACAGCACAGTTGTCACTACCAATACCAAGCTCTGGTTAACCTTGAGTTAAGAAACGCTGGCGACTCAGATGAGATGCCTCGCTGGACTGTGAATTCAAGATAAGAAAAAAACGAAGAGTTTACGCTGCGTTAAGGGCTCGAACAGAAAAACGAACCATGCCTCGCGATCGCTCTAGAAATGATTCAGAGGGCTTACTTCCACATCTTCTTCTGCCATGCCGCCTGTCCATCCGGAGGCGATCGCGCTTCACCTGAGCTGCATTCGCGTTGCTTTGCAGAAACTGCCGCCCGAGTTCTCCCCGCAGCATGGAGGTGCGGCCCAGCAAATCTTGCCAAGATGGTCAATGGCGAAACGAGCGAATTGCTTCAGAGGAACGTGAATGGCTGAGCTCAAGTTGACAAGGCTGATGCGATGGGTTTGCCTGGGCGCGATCGCCTGGTTCGCATTCGCGGGAGTCGTTCCGGCGATCGCTGCTGTATCTTTCAGCGAGAACGCACCTGTGGCAGGCAGTGCCCTCGACCTGTTCCGCACGGCTTACGAAAGCCGCAACACTTGGGACGATGATTTTCCTGGATACGAATCGGAGGTGTCCGTTCGCTACGAAGGTCAAGTGTATCTGGGGCGCGTGGAAGTCTATCCCGACGGTCGCGTCGACATTCTCAATCTAGAAAACCCAGACGTGCAGCAGCTCATCAAAACCGAACTCGCGTCTGTTTATCAACAGCGCACTCGCGTTCCGTTCGCCGCTGAACACGGTGCGAGCGCCTTTGAATGGGTGAGCCGCGATCGCCCCACCGTCATCCGCGAACGCGCCCCAAATAGCGACATCACCTATCGGGTGCAAGATGGCAAGATCGTAGGTGAAGACCGCACGAGGGGAGGGGAAGCGATCTCCACGGATGTCTTGGGCTTCATCCAGCCTGCTGGCGGGTACGTCGCAACCGACTTTCGCGTGACGGAACGAGACCCAGCTACCCGAGCGCTGCTCGCGCAGCGAGAATATCGCGACTACTACATGAAAATTAGTAAATATTACCTGCTCCACCGCCGCACCATTCGCCAGTCAGAAGGCGCGCCGCTGATGCCGAAAGCGTTACCCGATATCTCACTCATCTTCTCTGCGGTACACGCGCTGCCCGAAGACCGCGATCGCTAAATCAGCGCACTAAGTGAATACAGCGGCTCTGCTCGAACGGCGACCTGCCCGCGATTGCTAAGGTTAGGATCGAGACATCGCTGGCGCAGGATGCTGGAGGAACGATGTCTTTCGAACGATATAGCCGCAATGACGGCATCACGAGGCTGGTTTTGTTGGGTGGCGGCGGTGTTTTGCTCGTCGCCGCCGTATTGGCTTTCAAACCGTTCGCGATCGTCCCAGCAGGTCAGCGCGGCGTTGTGATGCGCTTTGGCAAGGTGCAGGATGTCGTGTTCGATGAAGGACTTCATCCCATCGTGCCCGTGGTCAACACCGTGACAACGCTGAGCGTACGGGTGCAGAAAAGCGAAATCCAGGCGGCGGCCTCTTCGCGCGACTTGCAAGACGTGAATACCGACATTGCCGTGAACTGGCACCTCAACCCCGACAAAGTGAACGTCATTTTTCAGCGCATTGGGGATGAAGCTGATATTGTCAACCGCATCATTTCACCCGCAGTGGTCGAAGTGTTGAAGGCCGCTATGGCCAAGAAAGATGCCGAAGAGATCATCACGAAGCGGAACGAACTCAAACAGGAAATCGACCTCGATCTGACGGCTCGCTTGGCTGAGTACGACATTGAAGTGGACGATGTCTCGCTCGTGAACTTCGGTTTTTCGCAAGAGTTTACGAAAGCGATCGAAGCCAAACAGATTGCCGAGCAGCAAGCCAAGCAGGCCGAGTTCGTTGCGCTCAGAGCCGAACAGGAGGCTCAAGCCGACATCAATCGCGCTCGCGGACAAGCGGAAGCGCAGCGTTTGCAGCGATTAACGCTGACCCCCGAACTCCTGCAAAAACAGGCGATCGAGAAGTGGGACGGTCAGTTTCCCATGGTGTTAGGTGGCGAAGGCGCTCTGCCTTTTATCAACATCAAGCCTGCGATCTCGCCCCTCACGACTCTCGATCCTGCCGAAACCCCAGCCCCATAGCAGGATATCGTCGGAGAGCGCGATCGCCTCAATCGCTCTATCTGCATGGAAACGCGCATGGATGATTTGGGAGCGATCGCGCCGATGAGCGCCCTCCGCTCGACGAAAGTAAATTTGCTGGATGCGTAAAGAACTGAATACAATAATTACAAAACTGTTCTAGCCTTAAGCTTTCTGGCTGCGCGAGCCGCAATTCGGGCACTTGAGCCACCGAAGTTTTGAAGGTTTGTATCTGCCACATTGAGGTGTGTTATGTCTGCAACCAAGAAAGAAGCGACTGCTATTGAAGTCGCCCCGACCACGGCGCTTCAGAAAACCTACAGGGATGCCTTGGAAACCGTGCCGACCTTCTTCGGTCGCCCTGTCGCCAGCAATGAAATCGACGATCCCGCCGAGCTGATGGGTTTTCTCGACTGAGTCGATTTGTTCGACTGAGCTTTGCAAGCACCCCAATCGTTGGGGTGCTTCTTTTATTGAGAGCTGATGCAGAGGATTCTATGGCTCTTGACGTTTGAGCTAGGACTCGGAGACTCTAACTGCGCCTTGGGTCTGGGTAGCTCAAACCTCCTAGGTCGCTTGAAGGCTGCTATGGCTGGCGCGCTCGGTTGGGTCATCCCACCATCGGAACTGTGGCGTGGGAGGCGATCGCTTTGACCAGCAGGCCGTAATCGACAATCGGTTTCGTCCACAGATCGTCTGCTAGCGAAGTTTCCATTAGATGATGTTTGTCTTCTTCCATCGCGTAGGCAGTCACCAGCAGAATGGGGATGTTTGACGTTTGCGGGTTCGACTTGATCGCACGGGATAAATCAGCACCGCTCACCCACTTGCCTTCCCACATCGCGCCGGGAATGTTGACATCCATCAAAATGACATCCGGCCAGCGCGCCTGACACAAGTCGAACACCAGGATTGGTTCGATCGTCACCTGCACGCGATGGCCGCCCAGCCGCTCCAGGTAACGAGCCGTTACCTTAGCAATGAGATAGTCATCTTCAACCAGTAAGACGTTCACTGCAACCGAACTCCGAGGGGACGAGGGCTGATGAGCCAAACCGCGATCGCGCTAGCAAGCAATCTCACGTCATCAACACGAGCACGTAACGATCGACACGGGCACGCAATTGACGCGTGGGTGTCCTGTTTGCGCTGAATATAGTCTGCCCGTGAGGTATAGAAAATATTCGCGCTCTGTCTGTTATGCGTAAAAACATCGCCTAGCCTTGCGCAAAACCGTACATCCCAATGAGCATCTTAAGAAACGGGCATCTTAAGATAGGACAACCAGACGGGTAGGGCAGGGAGACGACCTAGCACTGTGGACGATGCTATCTCGCAATTACGACAGGCTTTAGTTGCAGCCACTACAGAGCTAGACGAACGACAGGAGTCAGACGCTCGTCTCGATCGCGATATTCGGGCGGCGTGCGCTCGCGCTGCAGCTAGCGCTAGCCAAATTGCCGTGTTCGGCCCGTTCAATCACGGCAAATCCACGCTGCTCAATGCGTTGCTCGGTCAACCGCTACTGCCGATGGATTTGATTCCGACCACGGGGGCGGCCATTCGGGTCAAGTACGGGGAGGCGTTGCGATCGCGTCTCACCCTCAGAGATGGCACCGTACGCGATGAAGCCGGTACGGAAATGTTGCAGGAGTTTGCCACCCTCGACGAGCGCCGCACGATGCGCGACGACGTGAGTGCAGTGGAGATAACCTGTCCGCATCCACTCCTGGAAAAAGGCATCGAATTGCTCGATCTGCCCGGTACGAACGATCGCAAAGCTCAAAACGAACTCGTCGCGCAGAAATTATTGGGTACCGATTGGGTCGTGCAGGTTTTGGACGGGCGCAAGCTCATGACCTTGGGCGAGCGGGAGCATTTGCGAGATTGGTTGCTCGAACGCGGCATCGAAACCGTGATTTTCGTCGTCAATTTCCTCAACTTAATGGAGGAGCCAGATCGAAAGGAAGTGATGCGTCGGATGCGATTCGTGGCCGAAAGTTTTCGGTCGAATTTGCCCCCTAACGTCGTGAATTTGTATCGAGTAGATGCCCTCCCCGCTTTGCGATCGCGACTCAACAACGACGAAGCTGGACTGGAAACCTCGGGATTGACCGCGTTTGCTACGGCTTTGGAGCAGTTAGCCCCTGCCGCAGGCTTTTCCTCGCTCGAAACCCAGCTTCCCCGGCTGAAAATCTTGGCTCGAACGACCCGCGATCTCTTGCACAACAAAGCATCTGCGATGTCGGCACAGGCAGAGGCCAACCGCAAGCGCAGCCGCGAACGCGACCTGCAAAAACGCGGCCAAGCGCTCATCCAGCAGGGATTTGCCACGAGCGCGCTCGACGCTCGTCAGGCTTTATCTGCAGACGCGCTTTGCGATCGCTTCCAGTCCGAGTTAGAAGCTGCCCTGCGCCAAGGCCAAGTGGATGCGTGGCGGGCGCGCACCCTCGATCCGCTGTGGCGCGAGTGCAAAGCCAAATCGATCGAGTGGGTCAACCAAGCCGGGAACCTATTTCAGCAAGCCGTTCCCACCGAGCCGGGGGCGGTCGCGATTCCCACGCCCAGCATTTCCACGCCTCCTGCCTCCAGCTCGACCCCATCCACCGACCCGAAGCCTCGCACGGGAGATGCCGCCGTCGCTGCTGCTACAGGCTTGGGCTTTTTGATGGGCGGTCCCCTCGGTGCTGCCGTGCTCGGAGGAGCCAGCTACGTGCTCAATCGCTCCGATCGCAACACCGACGCGCCATCCGCTCCGACGCCTCCACCCGAAGTCGATCCCAGCATCTACAGCAACGCTGCCCGCGCCTACCTCCAGCAGTTCAGCCTTAAAGCGCTCGCTGCGCTCCAGCAGTACGGTGCCGCCGCCGCCCCCATCCTCAACTACGAGATTGCGGCGGCAGAAAGCGATCTCGACTCGACTGCGGCGCTCGACGCACTCAATGCCAAAATCGCAGCTTTGGACTCGGCGTTAGCTACTGGTTAAGGCTTGGCTCAATCGTTGAAGCTAGTCGTTGGGATTGATAATGCGCTCCAGCTTCTGGCGAATTTGGTTGTCAAATAAATCCCATTTGCGCTCGGCATAGGCGGGATTGTCGTTAAAGCCCGAGAGAAAGCCCAAGTCGATTTCAAAGCCGCCCGCTCGGCTGCGACCGCCGCCGAAGAATCGACCTTCGCCATCTTGACCGAATGCTTTTTTGAGAAACTCGTCGGGGTCGAGGGTGAGTTTGTTCGTTCGCAGCGAACCCGTGACCATCTCGCGCCCGTCTTCTTGCGATCGCGCGATGCCATACACCACCGCCGTATGCACGTCCTCTTCAGTCATCAAAAAGTCGGCGGCTTGCGGGATCGCGTCGCGGTCTTCGTAGCGCAGATAGCCTACTCCGGCCACAGAAAAGTTATTGCGGACGATGCGATTTTTGAGGGCGCGCTCGATCACGTCCATGACCCGGCGCGATCGCGCCGATTGCAGGATTGCCCCTAGCAGCGTGTCGTCGTACATCCGACTGAGGTACGCTGCCGCCTGAAAATCTTCTTCCTTTGCGTGCATGAGCTGACTCGTCTCCGAGCGCAACCCGTGCATCAATGCCGTCGCACAGTTGACGTGAGTCGAGTTGCTACTGTCCAGACTCATCAATCCAGACTGCAAATATTGCGCGAAAATCGTCGCCGTCGCAGAAGCATCGGTGCGAATGTCTTGAAATTCAGGTTCGAGCCGATTTTGCAAGCTGTGGTGATCGATCACTGCAACCACCGGTAGCTCGGCCTTCTCAATCAGAGCCGTGATTTGGCTGGTCGTGCCCTGATTGTCGAGAAACACAGCTCCCTGATATTCCAACAAATCGTTGGGTTGCTTGGTGCTGAGATTCCATTTCTGACACGGCAGATGCGTGAGCCGTACCAACGCAATATTCTCTTGATGACTGAGAGTGCCTGCGTATACGGCCTCAGTTTCAATGTCGTAAGCTTCGCAAATCAGCGCGTACGCCCAAGCCGAAGAGAGCGCATCGGGGTCGGGGAAATCTTGCAGCACGATCAGGTGGCGATCGCCGCAGTGTCGTTCCAGTACGTCCCGTAGCTGCACGGCCATCCGCTCCCGCAAAGACAGCACCTTTTTGGTTCCGCCGTTGCCGCCGCTGCGAGCCAGTTCCTCCAGCGCGCTAGCCGACATCGGCACTGACGCTCGCACTTCAGCTTCCAAACTCATGAGGTTACCTCGTTCCACCTTAGCGACTCGCGATCGCAGACAAACTGCCGAGTTGCACTCCACGAACCAAAGTCAACCATCCCTCGACCTCTAGCGGACGCGCTGCTGCATCATCGGGGTCAGCCACAGCTCAGCCATAATCCACACAGTCGTAAACAGCACGGTCACGAGCAGCGCAGTCACAATGGGTCGCTCGCTAGGGTCGCGAACGAACTTCGAGCATCTTACCAGGACTCCCGATTGTGAAGAAACGAACCTGCTTGCACAACAAAGTTTACATTACGGGTCTCTCAGACTTTTTCTAAGCTTTCCGGGAACTTGATGGCAAGCTCCTTGGCTGCAGAGCGGGAATCCACAAGCACCGCAAACATCAACGCTCCCGAGTGGGAGCGACTCTCTAGCTACACGGCTTGAGTCCTGTCAAGAAGATGTATGTATTGCAGCGCGTGACGGTTGGCGTTTGACGGGCGATCGCGCAATTGTTGCAATTCATGCCTGCTGATGCTGCTGAGGATAGCTGATTTCGCTGTATGACTGAGTTGCGGTTACCTGCGATCTCGCGAATTCTGCTGTGGAGAAAACTCAATCATGATGTCTACCCCATCCAGTTCACAGAAGACTCCATGCAAATTTGACAGTCTCACGCCCATCCTCAATGTGGAGAATCTTCGCGCCAGCATAGACTATTACGTAAACGTGCTTGGATTTAAGCAAGATTGGGATTGGGGAGAACCACCCACATTTGCCTCTGTCTCCAGAGATAGCGTTTGCATTTTTTTATGTGAAGACGGTCAAGGTCAGTCTGGGACGTGGATGTCTGTATTTGTGGATGATGTAGACGCACTGTTTGCAGAGTATGAGATGAAAGGCGCGATCGTGCGCCAAGCCCCCACCAATTTTGCTTGGGGAACGCGGGAAATGAACGTCGAAGACCTCGACGGGCACCGCTTGCGCATGAGTTCCAGCTCGAATAATGCTTCCAGCGATGACGTACCCCTGTGTGAATAATGCGAGGGATAGAGCGAGTTTGCTGGGAATGGGAGTTCCTGCGTGCGATATCGTGTGAAGTGCGATCGCGTTGCGCTCTCGCGCTTTCTCTTTGCTGTCGAGACTGTCACTCATGGACGATACTGCACGCCACCATCTCGCCCTCAAAATCGTGTTGGGAGCTGCTTGGGCAGACGGTCATTTGGAACCCAGCGAGTTGAAATACTTGCAAATCTTGCGCGATCGCTACGGCGAAAGCCACGATGCCGAACTCGATCGCCTACTCGAACGTCCCGTTCCGCTCGAACAAACCGAACGCTGGATGCAGCAATACCTACGCGGCACCACCGACACCGAACGGCAGCAGCTTTTGGGACAAATCGGCAATCTGCTCTTTGCCGATCGTGAAGTGGACGACCGCGAACACACCCTACTAGACGACTATCACGCGATGATGGCGGCGATCCCAGCTCACGCCGAGCCACCGGAGGCGGTCTCGAAAATCGGGAAAGCCGTACGTAAGGCGATCGCGGCCTTCCAAAACCTGACCCATTGAGCTGGGCGTACTGGGAAGGGCAGAAGTGCTCTGAAATTAGTAATCGCTGTCCGCCACGCAAAAACCGCGACATTTGATGCCATTGGTAGCCGTCCGCTTGCAGTGAGTGCACAGGATTTTCTCGACGGAGGCTGGCGCGATCGCCAATCCCTCCTCATCCTGAATTTTTTCCACTTCAGACTGACGTTTTGAAGTCATTGGGTTGAATTTTCTGGTCGTATGCACCCTATTTTACATTTTTTAACAAAGGGAGTCACGGGTTGGGTACGCGAGCAAGGTTATGGCAGCTCGTCTATTTTGCGTTGGCATAATCCCCAAATGAGGATTAGTTGCCAATAGAAGCACATAAAGAATGATGTCTCCATTCTAAAAAATAGATAGTCCCGCATTGGACTTGATAGATCGACCCAAAAGAGACGTATGCCGACAGTGAAATAGTTAAAAAGAACATAAGCAAACAAGCAATACTGTATCCACAAACCCAGCTTTCTGAACTGCTTTAAGTGGATGTCTTCAAGTCC
>JBCBTL010000026.1:0-11414 GCA_039818705.1 Cyanobacteria bacterium J06639_1 | reverse complement strand
AGATTGCGCAAGGGCGCGCAAGCAAACTAAGCATCTCTTAAGCATCTTAGAGGTCATTGTTGTATTTACAGGCTCTGAATCTCAACAACAATACTTTAGGGCAAAGCTATATCCACATCAAGGCATACTAAACATCATAGATTTGAAATAGAGAATTACTAGCTATACATAAGAACAATGATGTTCTAAAACACATCAAGGATAGGCATAATAACACATTAAAAATTTTATTCAGAACATCATAACCAACATTTTTTTAAGCCATAAACACGAAAATAATAATATCAATGAAACCAAATTGGCTATTCTTCAAAATATAGATTTTCTGTTTTTTAAGTGCTAATCTATAGTTGCCAAACCTAAATCACCCGGGAGGCTAATTGTGAGTAAGGAGCAACGACAAATAAAGAGGCAAAAGCAAAGTCTCACATATTACGCAATCAAAGGTATCTGGATTATCAGCTCAGTAGCTCTCGGTCTAACAGTTTTTCAATTAGGTCATCCGGTCCAGGCTGCCGCCGTAACATCGATCAACATCTGTGCAGCAATTGCGCCAGATGACTAAGCTCCAAGTAAAATTTTTGGGTAGAACTAAAGTGGTAATGATGCGTTGTAGTGGTGAATGAAATTCCACAACAATCCAATATGGTTGAGCACGCACTTCGAGAAGGCTAAGCTCCGTCGCACAAATCGCGACACTCGCTGCCGCAAAGTACAGTTGAACCGCTCAATGTAACAGGTCTTGCCGCTTTGCTTGCTCACCACCCGATGCCGTTTGCTCGGCAGCACGCCACGATAGGCCTCCCAGTCATCGGTATAAAACACCGCACATTGTCGGTACACCTTTGGCAGCGATGCCCACAGCGCTTTGGCACTCTCTCGCCCTCTCGACCCAACATGAGCCCCGATAATTTCTCGGGTGGACACGTCCAGAGCCAGCAAGACCCACTGCTTATTGCCCTTGCTGTCCACGAATGACCACAGTTCGTCCATGGCACCTTCAATGGCTCTTTTTTGGGGCTGAACCACAGCTTTTTTAATGGTTCTATTCGTGGGATTCTCGACGAATCGTGGGATTTTTGACGAATTGGCGAGAGCACTGCTTGCACGGGAAACGCTGTTTGCCGGTGCGGATACGGCCGTTTTTGACCGTGTGCTGAGATTGTCAGGTGGAGCAATCAGGTATGGAAGAGACAGATAGCTTCGGTCACACCCTCACAAAACCATCATTACTAATGGGGGTCTACCGCGCCAAGAAAGTACGGGACGCGTTGAATCCCGATGCTTGCTACCGTTTTGGCTAGCCGATGCAGTAGCATTTTGCCTCATCCTCTGATATCACCGATTGGGGTGGGGAGTGCGGCACGGACGGAGCGGATCTATGGCATGTGGGGTGCAAATCACGAGAGCGGCGATCGCGATCGCATTATCGATGCCGAGTGGGGCGATCGCTGCTCCTCAACCCCACCCCTCCGCTGCCCGCCATGCTGACGCGCTTGCATTTCCCCCCGTGTTGCTTGCGGACGGACACGAGATCGACGGCGAGAACTTAGGTATCGACCCAGAGGCGATCGAAAACAGCTCTACGCTGCGGCGCTGGCTGCAGTCTCCCCCAGACGTACTCGACATCATTCAAAATACGCCCACTGTACCGACGCGGGTGCAGGTGGGGCTAGTGGACGATCGCGCTTGGACGCTCGGCATCGAAGATTTTAATCTGGGCGATCGCATCTCCCTCAGCGGGAACTATCGTAGAGCGTGGGATGGCTCGGATGACGTAGAGTACGGCGCAGCTCTGAGATATTTCGTCGCAGCGCGCGGTTCCTACATGAATTTCGGGCCGCAGCTAGGCTATCGCTATCTCGATCGCGGTCGCAGAAGCTTCGACGGCATAACCTACGGTCTGTTCGGCACGGTTTCGCTGGCACCTGGAGCCGCCGATCTCACCTGGAGCTACCGCTTTCTAGAACCGCAGACTTCCTCTGAAACGACGCTGGTGACAGTAACGACAGCGTACGCTCTAAGCCGATCGCTCCGCATTGCCGCACAGTACAACTGGTGGAAATCTCCCGTCGAGAAAGATTCGAGCTTGGGCGTATTGCTGGAGTGGACACCTTGAGCGATCGCTCCCAGAAATCGAGCGTTCCCAGAGCATTACTCCCAGCGATCGGTCTCCCAATCCTTGTCATCGTCGAAATCGTCATACTGGGGCATGTCATATCGAGAATAATTCGGTGACTCTCGATAGCCAGGGGCTTCGGGTTCGATGTAGCGGCGATCGACGTATCGCCGTTCGCGGGTACGACGGGGGCGAGAAGAGACATAGCGCACCCAAGCTAGTTGTAGAGCCTCGCGGGTACGCTCGTACCATCCGCGCAACACGAAGTTGGCATCCTCGCGAATCGGCTCGCGCGTCCAGTACAGCCACTGGGTCACGCCGATGTAGACCAACACCAAAAACGTCAACATCTCGCCCGATTCCGCCTCAGTACGCTCTTCTCCACTCTATCGTGACAGTCTAATGTGCTCGGTGGATTCTCACTCGACCCGAGACGCGATCGCCCCTGCCTCATCAGCCTATCGAGATTCAGCTCGCGAAGCTCAGCTCTTGAGTGTAGCGGCGAGCAGACTTATCCCCTTTGAACTCACCCGCTTTGACTACAGTAGAAGCATCTTTGCAGGGATGAGTTATGACCAAAGTTGCGTTGATTACGGGTGGATCGGCAGGCATCGGTCGAGCTACCGCTCGTGCCTTTGCGGGGCTGGGGTACCGCTTGGCGATCGCGTCTCGCACGGAAGACCCGCTCAAACAGGTGGCGATCGACCTCGAAAAGCAGCTCAACGCCGAAATCTTAGCCGTTCCGACCGATGTCACCGACCCTAGCCAAGTACAAAAGCTCGTCGATGCGACGCTAGAGCGCTACGAAGCAATCGACATTTTGGTCAACAACGCTGGCATTTGCATCAGCGGCTCCTTTACGTCCACCACCCGCGCCGACTGGGAGCAAGTGATGAATGTCAACCTATGGGGCTACATCAACACCTTGCAGGCGATCGTTCCCCCCATGCTCGATCGCGGTTCGGGGCAAATTATTAACGTGGGTTCGTTCGGCGGCAAAATGCCTCTACCCGAAATGGTGGCTTACTGCACCACCAAGTACGCTGTCACCGGACTGACCGAATCGCTGCGATTAGAACTGGAACCCAAAGGAATTTCGGTCATTGGAGTGCATCCAGGGGTCGTCAAAACCGATTTTCTCGATCGCGCTATTTTCACGGGCGATCGCGCCACTCCCCCCTCTGCTGAAGCCCATTTGGAAGACGTTGAAGCAGAGAGTGTCGAACCGGGCTCAGCCGCTGCGCCGACATCAGAGGAACCTCGCCAGCCGTCGGGGGAACAGCGTCAGCAAATGGAACAAACCTTAAATAGTTTCATCGCTCAAACCCCTGAAGAGATAGCCGATGCGATTGTCGATGCCTCACTGGCGGGGAAATCTGACGATATTGTGGTGGGTCTAGCACAGGTAGCAACGTCAGCCTATCAATTTCTGCCCGGCCCGATCGCGGCCTTACTCAAAAACGCCGCCGGACGCTAGCGCGATCGCCCCCTCTATTTCCCAAAGTTCGAGCTACTGTGATATCGAGTTATCTTGAACTCGACGGTCGAACTTCGGGAGCGCCTGCCCGTGACGATACCTTCATTCCCTCGCAATCGCCGCCTAGCCAGAACTATTTTCCCCTTGCTGCTGGGTGCTGGCTTGGTGCTGTCGTCAGGATGCGCTCGACTCTCAGATTTTGCTGCTGGTGCGACCCGCATTGAAAAGGTTCAAGCTGCGCCCGCTCAATATCGCAACGTTACGGTGCGGGGTGAAGTCGTCAGTCAATTCGGCATATTGGGTCGCGGCGCGTATCAGGTGCGCGATCGCAGCGGTGAAATCTGGGTTGTCACTCAAACCGGCCTGCCCGAGATGGGCGAAACCGTCGTCGTGACGGGGGCGGCAGAAGCTGGCATTACCATCGGCGGACGCGCGCTAGGCGTAACGCTCACAGAAGGCGATCGTCGCTAATCTGGATCTGGCGCGAGATCGTATACCAGAAACTTTTTAGATTTCCACCCCAAACCAGATTTCCCCTCAGAGTGGCCTAGATGCCCCTCTGAGGCTTTTGTGCTAAGATTGATGCGGAATTTGGGGTCAAACGGACTTCTTTCGGCTCTGTCGCTTTTTACCCCCCATTCTGAGTTCAACCCTTGCTGGCTGCCGCGATCGCTTCATCTTCGCGAGCTAGCAAGAACTCGCGAGTGCTTATTAGAGGACGATTCATGGCAGAAACTTATGGTGCCGATCAGATTCAAGTCTTAGAAGGCTTGGAGGCGGTACGAAAGCGACCGGGCATGTACATCGGTTCCACCGGGCCGAAAGGACTGCACCATCTAGTCTATGAAGTCATCGATAACTCTGTGGACGAGGCGCTCGCTGGCCACTGCGACACCATTCAAGTCAGTCTCAATCCCGATGGCTCGGTGACTGTGCGGGACAACGGGCGCGGCATTCCGGTGGATAAGCACGCCAAAACGGGTAAATCCGCTCTCGAAACGGTATTGACGGTGCTGCACGCAGGCGGAAAATTCGGCGGTGGCGGCTACAAAGTGTCTGGCGGTCTGCACGGCGTGGGGGTCTCCGTCGTTAACGCGCTCTCGGAATGGCTGGAAGTCAAAGTTTGGCGCGATGGCAAGATTCACGAGCAGCGCTTGGAACGCGGCAAGCCCGTCGCTGACTTACAAGCCTCGCCGTCCAAAGGCGATCGCGGCACGCAAGTCACGTTCAAGCCCGATTCTGAAATCTTCACGGTAGGAACGGAGTTTGAATACGCTCGCCTCGCGGCTCGCTTCAAAGAGCTGGCCTATCTGAACGGTGGCGTAGAGATTGCGTTTAGCGATCGCCGCATCGAGCCCGCTCACACCGAAACTTATCGCTACGAAGGCGGTCTCAAGGAGTACATCGGCTACATCAATCACGACAAAAGTCCGATTCACGAAGACATTATTTCCATTACGGGCGAGAAAGATGGCGTAAAGGTAGAACTCGCGATGCAGTGGTGCAGCGACGTGTATACCGATAATCTCATCGGATTTGCCAACAACATTCGCACCAACGAAGGCGGCACCCACCTCGAAGGCTTAAAAACCGTCCTAACGACAACCTTGAACAGTCAAGCTCGCAAGCTTAACCGTCTCAAGGAATCCGAAAAAAATCTTTCCGGAGATAATATTCGCGAAGGACTCACCGGCATTATTTCCGTTAAAGTCCCCGATCCAGAATTTGAAGGACAGACCAAAACCAAGCTGGGAAACACCGAAGTGCGCGGTATCGTTCACTCTGTCGTGGGCGAAGCCTTGGTCGAATTCTTAGAATTTAACCCCAACGTCGCCAAGGGCATCATCGATAAAGCCATTCAGTCTTTCAATGCCGCAGAGGCTGCCCGCCGCGCCCGCGATCTGGTGCGCCGTAAATCCGCTCTAGAATCCTCTACCTTGCCTGGGAAGCTAGCCGACTGTAGCTCCCGAGACCCCCACGAATCCGAGATTTATTTGGTCGAGGGAGATTCTGCCGGAGGTAGTGCGAAACAAGGACGCGATCGCCAGTTCCAGGCGATCTTGCCGCTGCGGGGCAAAATCCTCAACATCGAAAAAGCAGATGTCGCCAAAATCTACAAAAACAACGAAATTCAATCGATGATCTCTGCTCTCGGGCTGGGCATCAAAGGGGAAGAATTCGATCCGTCTCAACTGCGCTACCACCGCATTATCATCATGACGGACGCAGACGTAGACGGCAGTCACATCCGCACGCTGTTACTGACTTTTTTCTACCGCTACCAGCGAGCGCTGCTCGACGAAGGCTACGTCTACATCGCGTGCCCGCCTCTCTACAAGCTAACGCGAGGGCAGAACCACACCTACTGCTATAGCGATCGCGACAAAGACGAGGCGATCGCCCGCTTCCCTGCCAACGCAAAATACAACATCCAGCGTTTCAAAGGCTTGGGTGAAATGATGCCGCAGCAGCTTTGGGACACCACCATGAATCCCGAAACCCGCATGCTCAAGCAAATCACCATTGAAGATGCGGTAGAGGCCGATCGCATCTTCACCATTCTGATGGGTGATGCGGTAGCTCCTCGCCGCGAGTTTATCGAAACCTACGCAGCTCACATGGATATGGCCGTGCTGGATATTTAGCCTCAAACATCGAGGGCTTTACGAAGCTGCAATTCCGTCCAACCAGCGCTTTAGGGATTGCAATGGCCGTACGTGCTGTGCGAGCAACCGTTGCAAATATTCTCAGTTATGCAGGTTGCTCGCCGGATGGTCAGCGACGCAGTAGCGCGATCGGTCTCTGGTTCTGGCCTTGAGTTCGTTTGCTCGGGCCATCCAGGGAAAAACACCGAATCATATCAGTGATATTACTGATTGTGATGTTACGAAATAAATTAAAAATTCGCAAACTTTATTGAGAATAAATTATGCCGCTCTGGGTAAGCTGAACTCAGCCAATAAAAAGTGGCTGAAAACAACATTGATTCCAAAGGAATAGCTCATGCCGCTTCTTGCAATTGCCATTGCAGGAAAGGGTTGCGCAGTTTTTCTGATCGTCGCGCAGCTCTACCTGAATCGTTCTCGAAGACAACAGCTTGGATTCAAAATGAGGAAAAAGCGAAGCTCGCGCGTCTTCTCCTCATTCTGAAGTTGTAAAAAGGTTCGTGTGGGAGACTAATTGCGATTGCTTCCCAAAGGGCTGCCATGAAAACCTGTCCGTAGACTTTATCCGCTAGCGACTGGGTGCATCATGCTGCACCGGATGCCATGTTCAAGTCTCAGATTGCATCCAGGTTTCTCATCGCCCACCACACGTTTGAGCTTCAAATCGTTGATGTAGATTGCTATCGTGAAATTCACGAGGAAGAACTTCTGTGTCCTTCCTCGCAAACTCATCAATTCAAACGCAGCATTACTCTTTGTCTTGCCAGGGGATATTGCCCTGTTCGCCAAACAGTTTTGCCTCGCCTTTCACTGCAGCCTTGATGATGTTGAAGGCTGCCCAGCTCACCGCCAACACGACGGGGCCGAACACAATCAGTACGCGCCAGTCCATAGCCAACCCAATCTTGTTAAAGAAAAATCACAAAAACATCTTAATCTATTCCATCCCTCATCTGGACTTCGGCTAGATGAAGCTCTGGTACCCACCCCAGAAACAGCAGGATCTCGCTGCAGAGATGTTGAGATACCCTAGCGGTGACGTTTGAGCGCTCAGGAGACATCTGATGACGCAGCAGGGTGTGGCGATCGCGCCAGACTTCGATTGGAAGCGCTTGCAAAATGGCTCGGACATTCGCGGCGTTGCCCTCGAAGGCGTACCTGGCGAGAGCGTTAACTTAACCGCAGATGTAGTGGAACAGTTAGGGCGTGCCTTCGCTACCTGGTTGGGAAAAACCACCAGTAAAGCCGTGTCTGACCTCACGATTGCTGTTGGTCGCGACAGTCGCCTCTCGGGTTTGACTTTGATCGAAGCTGCGATCGCGGGGCTCTCGGGGGAGGGATGTCGCGTTTATAACTTCGGCATGGCTTCTACTCCCGCCATGTTCGTGAGTACGGTCGCGCCGGGGTTTGAATGTGACGGTGCCATCATGCTCACGGCCAGCCACCTCCCGTTCAATCGCAACGGTCTTAAATTTTTTACAGCACAGGGCGGACTAGAGAAAAGCAACATTCGCGAGATTCTCAGTTTGGCCGAAAGTCAGGGCGGTCAGGTTTCAGCACAGTCACCAGCAGACTCAGGAGAGGTAACCGAGCGGGATTTTATGGCGGTCTATACCGATCGCCTCGTCCAGATGATTCGCGATGGGGTTGATGCGCCAGGCGATCGCGATCGGCCTTTGGCAGGTCTCAAAATCGTGGTCGATGCGGGAAACGGAGCCGGTGGATTTTACGCCAGTCAAGTGCTCGAACCGCTAGGGGCAAATACGACGGGCAGTCAGTTTCTCGATCCAGACGGTACGTTCCCGAATCACGTCCCCAACCCTGAGAACGCAGAGGCAATGGCCTCGCTGCGTCAAGCGGTGAAGGCGCATCAGGCTGATTTTGGCATTATCTTCGATACGGATGTCGATCGCAGTGCCGCAGTGGATGGCGACGGCAACGATCTCAACCGCAATCGTCTGATCGCGTTGATGGCGGCGATCGTATTGCGCGAACATCCTGGCTCGACCATCGTGACGGATTCAATTACCTCGGACGGACTCGCAACGTTTATTGACTCTGACCTCAAGGGCCAGCACCATCGCTTCCGGCGCGGTTACAAGAACGTGATTAACGAAGCCAAACGTCTGAACGAGAGCGGACAGGAGTCGTGGCTGGCGATCGAGACTTCCGGCCACGCGGCCATGCGCGAAAATTACTTCCTCGATGACGGTGCCTATCTGATTAGCAAAGTGCTTGTTGAGGTGGCAAAAGCAAAGCTGGCAGGGCGATCGCTGACCGATCTCATCGCCAACCTACAAGAGCCCGTAGAAAGCCGCGAATTTCGTCTCAAGCTCTCCGCCGCCGACTTTGCCAGCTACGGCACCACCATCATCGATAAACTCAAACTGTTTGCCGAGAGTCAACCCAACTGGGCAGTCGTTCCCAACAATTACGAAGGGGTTCGGGTAGCTTGCTCGTCTGCGGCAGAAAACGGCTGGTTTTTGCTGCGCCTGTCTCTCCACGATCCGGTGATGCCGCTCAATGTCGAAACCAACGTAGCGGGTGGTGTGGCCGAGATTACTGCCCGCCTGCACGACTTTCTCCAAGCATTTGAAGCGCTTGACTCATCGTCGCTAGCCTAAGCGATCGCCTAAAAATTTCCTCCGCGAGCTCCAGTCACGAACTGGAGCTCGCGATGTTCGCACTTAGGGGCTGTTGGTACCCTAAAAAATGCCCGGCTCGCTCGCGTACGCAACGTTTAGGGTAGGTGCGACGGGATTGCCGGAGCTGCTATGCCCAAACTCAGACAGTTAGAAGCGCGGTTGCAGGAGCTGCAAGCTCTCAGGCATCAGCCAGCGGGCGATCGCTCGATCGCCGTATTGCGACGAGCTTTGCAAAGCTCTACGGGCGTTCTGGTTGGCAATGCGGCGCGAACGGCGATTGAGTTGAGGCTCGAACGTCTCATCCCCGATCTACTAGAGGCCTTCGACCGGTTGACGCACGATCCGGTGCAAACGGATCCTGGCTGTTTGGGCAAAGTCGAGATCGTTGATGCTCTGCGGCAGTTCGGACAGCGAGAGTACGACCTGTTTTTGGCCGGAAGTCAGTATCAGCAATGGGAGCCGATCTGGGGCGGTCGGGAAGATCGCGCGAGTCATCTACGCGGACGCTGCGCTCTGGCTCTGGCGGACTTAGGGTATGCAGACACGCTGCTCGTCTGTGGGGATTTATTAGCCGATCCAGACGTGGAAACGAGAGTTGGCGCTGCGGATGCGATCGCCCGCTACGGCAGCGTTTACGGCATTCCTTTGTTGCGGTTGCGTGCCCTAAGCGGAGAGCGATCGCCACAGGTTTTAGAAACGATGTTTGCGAGCCTACTCGCGTTATGCCCGGAGAAAACAAGTGCGATCGCCTTGATTGCCCGCTTTCTGGACTCCGAGCTGGACGACGTTCCTGCCGTGGCGGCGATCGCATTGGGGGATGCCCGCCACCCCGAAGCTCTGGTCAAACTGAGAGCGTGGAGTGAAATGCGAGCCACTTCAGACATTTATCGAACTGCCTATGCGGCGATCGTCGCCCTGCGTTTGTCTGAAGCATTCGACTACTTAATTGCCAAAGTCGAATCGGGAACAGCAGAGGAGTCGTCGATGGCTCGCGATGCCCTCATCCCCTATCGAACTGACATCGCACTCTGGGAGCGAGTGGAACGGGCGTGGACAAACAGAGAGTTTTGACAAAAGCCCTGGGGGTCTCTGACAGAAGACCCGATAGATGGCCAGACGACCTATACGAGAGGCGATCGCGGGTGGAACAGATCTAGCTCGGAATCGCGTTTCGGCCAAACTGCGAGTCGAACACAGCGATCGCTCTAGGCAGGCAACCCTCGGGTGCTGTATGCTAAAATGCTAGTCTGCAAAATTCAAAGTTTTTCAAGGAGTTGTGCTTCCCATGGTGAAGCTGCGGTTAAAGCGCTATGGCAAAAAGCGGGAAGCGAGCTATCGCATTGTAGCGATCGACAGCCGCGCTCGCCGTCAGGGTCGTCCCATCCAAGAACTGGGGTTTTACAACCCCCGCACCAAAGAAACGACCCTCAAAACAGCCGACATCGTCAAATGGCTGCGTCAAGGCGCTCAACCCAGCGAGACGTTGGCAGTCATCCTCAAGAAAGCCAACGTGTTCGAGCTAGCTAAGTCTGGAGCTGAACTGTCCAACGAGCCGTTGCGCATTCCTGCTCAAGCCCGCCCCACGGCTACGGCAGTACTGGAAGCGCCTCCGGAAGTCGAAACCGAGACGGTCGCGGCTGATGACAGCACCGCATCGCCTGAGGCGATCGCTGAAGCATCAGACGATGCCTCCGAGCCCGTTGCCGAGGTTAAAGTCGCGTCTGAAGCGAGTGCTGCAGGCGAAGCCGAGACTACTGCGGAAGTCAAGACTGAAGAGGCGTAAGCTCTCGAAGGAGACGAGCGTTGACTGAGCCGAAGAGCGCCCCGGATTACGAAGGACTGGTTCACTTTCTCATGGCTCCTCTGCTGGACGATCCCAGTACGCTAGCCATTGATTGTGAGGTTACGCGCGGAGGTAGCCGGGTGCGGGTGCGCGTCTCATTCGACTCCGACGAGCGCGGGCGGGTGTTCGGGCGGGGCGGTCGAACTATTCAGGCCGTTCGTCAGGTCATGATCGCCGCCGCTAAGAACGCCGACCAGTCACTGTCGCTCGATGTCGTGTAATGCGGGCGAATTCCGGTAAGCTGTCCCGAGATACCCTTGAGGAGACAGCGTGTTCGACCTGGAAGCTTTACAGAATAGTTCGCCACCTCTATTCACGATCGCGGCCTCGCTCCTCTTTGGCATTCTTTTGGGGTTGACCTTCGAGCGTTGCCTGAGACTCAATGTTGCTCAGTGGCGGCAAGACGCGGACTTGACGCGATCGGAATTCGATAACCAAGTGGTGTCGCTGGCGATTCCCTTTTGGGCAGCCACGGTCTCCATTGGCATTGGTTTTGGCGGCTGTATCCAACTTTTCGGGTTCGAGCCACCCGCAGCCTACGGCTTCAGCGCGGCGGTTGCCGCTCTCGGGGGTGGAGCTGTGTGGTGGCAACTCCTGAGCGTTTTACGTCGCATTGCTGCCAAGCGATTTGGCACCGTTTGACAGGTGCCTCAAACGCGATTCG
>JBCBTL010000025.1:0-11463 GCA_039818705.1 Cyanobacteria bacterium J06639_1 | reverse complement strand
ATGCCTTCCGATTGTTCGACCTGTCCAGAGGTCACCCGACCCGCACAGGTGGTGCATACCCCAGCGCTGCAGGAAAACGGTAAATCGAGACCGGCAGCAAGGGCAGCATCCAGGATGGTCTGAGAACTATCGATATCAAGAGTCTGCGTCTGACCGCGATGCTCGATCGTAACGGGGAACGTGTCGCTCATTAGGGCTGTGATGAAAGAATAACCGCCGTCAGTATCGGTCAAACTGACGAGGTTGGGTAGAGTGCGCCGAAAGGAACGGGCTAGGATTCGGTTTCGAGTGCGTCCACCGTCAGGGTTTCGGGCTTGCGGCAGCGCTTGATGGCAAACTCCGCGATCGCCGCCCCTTCTTCTTCTAAATCGCTGATGTAGCCTTCGCGATACTTTTCGGCCTCTGCCTCGGTGAGAAACGGGCCAAAGTAGTACACGCAGTCGGGGTCTTTCGTTTTCACAATTGCCCAATACGCTAAGCCGAGTCCGTCGGTTAGCTCCGTCAGTACAGTCTTAAAGGAGAATGCCATTGCGCGCGTGGCCCCCGAGTTTCGCGTGAGTGGTCTTGACCTTACTGACGAGACGCTATGATACGCCGCCATTCGAGGATAATTCTAGAGTTTTTTGGCGCTGCTGTCGGCCTATCTCGTACAGAATTGCCCCGGTTGCGACGCTAGCATTAAGGCTTTCTGTCCGACCGGCTAGGGGAATTGAAATCAGCATGTCGCAGTGGCGGCGAGCCAGCATGCTAATTCCTTTGCCCTCCGACCCGATCGCGATCGCCACCGGCCCCGAGAATTTCACCTCGTCGAGGGCGCGATCGCCTTGAGTCACTGCACCATATATCCAAAACCCAGCCTCTTTAAGGGTTTCTAGCGCCCGCGAAATATTCGTCACCCGCGTCACGGGAAGAATTTCAAGCGCGCCCGCCGCGACTTTTGCCACAGCAGACGTAACGCTAGCGGCGCGGCGCTGCGGTAACACGAGGCCGCAAGCTCCTAACGCTTCTGCCGTGCGCGCGATCGCCCCCAAATTGTGCGGGTCTTGAATGCCGTCAGCCACCACCAGCACGGGATTGGGAGTTGCGGCTAAGGCGTTGGCGATCGTCACTTCTAGCTCGGCATAGGCATAGGGGGCGGCGAGGGCGGCGATGCCCTGATGGTTGCCGCCAGAGGCGATGCGATCGAGCTGGCGCGGCGGCACTTCGTCAATCACCGTGCCTTTGACCTTGTAGCTTTCGATCAGCGTGTGAAATTTGGCGTTGTAGCGCAGGTGAGACACCAGCCAAATGCGGTTGATGCTGCGGTCTTCTTCCAATGCCGTCAGGACAGCATGGCGTCCGTACAGGATGTCGGGGGAGATGTCAGAGTCGTTGTCTTCACCTGCCGCGATCGCCGCCGTGCTGTCATTGGCAGTCCCTGCGATCGCCTCCCGCGCCTCGTACTGAACCTCTCGTTCTCGATAATTTCGCTTGGGACTGACGCGAGTGCGACTGACACGGTTTCGATTAGGCTGGCGATCTCGATGGGGCTGGCGATCGCGGTTGTCCTCGCGATCGCTCCGCTTCAGAACGGGCTTGGCTGGAGTTGAGCGGCGATCGTCCCGGCGTTTTCCCGCTAGCTTGGGGCGATCGGGGCGGGAACTACCTTTACGCATGTCAGCGGATTTACGACCTCGTCGCGCGTCATCTCCCCGTTGGGGGCGACGGCGGGAGTTTCGCTGCGGGCGTTGAGAAGGACGAGGTGCAGTCATGAGAGCGAGGTTGGGACGACCAGAAAACGCAGGAAGACTATCCTAAGACAGCGATCGCGTCCACTGCCAGTTTTACCCCCTCGTCCAACTCGGAGCGGCAAGAACCGGCAAATATTTAAGGTGTTCGCGTTTCTGAAGCATGACAGTCCACGCCGTCGCATAACGCGAGCACTTCGCGCAGACGCTGCGGGTCGCTGACGAACAAATACCCCAGCAATGCTTCGAGACCACTAGCCTGTCGATACAGTTCGGGGCTGACGTTGCGAGGGCTGCGTCCGCAAGCATTGCGTCCCCGCCGCACGATCGCCAGCTCCTCTTCAGTCAAATGCTCCCGCAACATCTCCATCACCTGAGCTTGGCACGTTGCCCGCACCCGTTCGACCACCGCACCGCGATAGTGCTGGAGGTGACGGGGCGGCAATAGCAACGTGCGGCGCACGTGAAGTTCGTACACCGCATCGCCAAGGTAAGCGAGAGCTTCTGCCGACAACCGCCGCACGTCTGCACTCGCAGCTCGTGAAAACTCCAAGGCGATCGCGTCAGCATCCGATACATCCACAGCCAAACTCACCCCGTCATGACTTAAAACGGGCTAAGCGTCCAAGTTTGCCAAAGCGTCATCCAAAGACTTTTGCAAAGACAAAAATGATTCCAATCGCACCAGCTTCACCGTTTGAGTGACGCGGGGGTTGCTGACGATTTGGAACTTGGCGGATTTCTCTTGCACCTGCTTGGCAAGCTGGACGAGCGCGCCGAGGCCGGAGCTATCGACGAAATCAATTCCCGTCAAATCGAGAATGACGTTGGCCGGGCCTTCGTCGATGCAAGTGCCCAACACCTTGCGGAAGACCGTCTCAGAGAACGCATCCAGCAAACCCGTCAGCCTGAAGATCTGACACGTATCGCGCACGTCGCGGCTTCCGCGCAAACTAACTGTCAAATTGAGTTGCTCTGGAATGGGTCTGTCTCCTTCTTTTGAGCCCGAACGGAAAACTCAACGGCGAACTCCATTGTCTCAGGCGATCGCGATGCTTGTGGGGGCGCGTTCGAGAGTCGGAGGCGCGTGAAAACCCCGGCGATCGCAAATCGAACTGAGGCCGAGTTCGACCTAGACCAGTATTATGCCCTCCACCTCTGGGAATTGCACGCAGTTTGCGTCTATCTCTGGCGATCGAGAGAAAGTCGGGTGGATTTAGGGAAGATGCTGCCTGCAAGAAACCCACCGGCTACACTGAGGAAAAGGAGCGGTTTGCAGCGGTTGCAGCCGTAACTCTTCTTATGTGACTAGGAGTAGTACTGTCCGCATGGCTCACACCACCGATCGTCTCTCCCCCGACTTGAATGCTGCGAATTGGAACCGACGCGCCCTCGGTGTTGGCCTCGCAAGTTTTATCGCTGGCCTCGGCGTAATGGGGGGAATCTGGTGGCTGGGTGTCGGCCAACGTCAGCGCGTAGACGTGTACTGGCTCACTGATGCGGAAGAGAACGAGCTGTACTACGTCGTTCAAGAAAAAACCGTCCGTGCCAAAGACGACGAACAAGCCATTTCTAACAGTCTCAATGTCCTGATTGAAGGCTCCCGCGATCCTCAGCTCATCACCGCTATTCCCGACGACACGCGCGTACTCGATGTCAAAACTGAGAATGACGACATCTTCATCAACTTCTCATCTGAGTTCGCGCAAGGGGGTGGGGCGTCCTCAATGCTCGGTCGCGTGACGCAAGTGCTCTACACCGCGACGAGTCAGGATGTCGATGCTGAAGTGTGGATTTCGGTGGAAGGCAAAGAAATTAGCGTCCTTAGCGGCGAAGGATTGCTGCTCGATCAGCCCTTAACGCGCGCGTCTTTCTCCCCGAGCTTCCGCGACATGACGGTTCCCGCTGAAATACAGTCGAACGCTCAGTAATGTCGCCGCGATCTCCTGGGGTTCCACGCTAGGCTGGATCAGTTCTCTGCCCGATCGCATTTTGTCCTATTCTGCTTCGCCCGCCTCTGCTCGCCCTCTGGTCGTTGGGGTGTCGGGGGCATCTGGCTTAATCTACGCCGTTCGCTTGCTCAAACTGATGCTCGATTGCGACCGCTCGGTCGAACTCGTCGCGTCGCGTGCTAGCTTTCAGGTCTGGCAAGCTGAAGAGGGAATACGGATGCCCGCTGATGGCGATCGCCAGGCGGACTTCTGGCGAGAGCGGGCGGGTAGCAATGATGGCAAGTTAATCTGTCACGCCTGGGGAGATGTGGGGGCGAGCATCGCCAGCGGTTCGTATCGCACGCAGGGGATGCTGGTGATTCCGTGCAGCATGAGTACGGTGGCGAAGTTGGCGGCGGGGTTGAGTTCGGATTTGTTAGAGCGGGCGGCAGACGTTCACATCAAAGAAGGGCGGAAGCTGGCGATCGTGCCGCGCGAAACGCCGTTAAGCGTCATTCACCTGCGCAATTTATTGACGCTAGCTGAAGCGGGAGTCGGTATCGTTCCGGCGATTCCCGCTTGGTATCATCAGCCAGAAACCATTGAAGATTTGGTGGATTTCGTTGTCATTCGCGCCCTCGATCGCCTTGGGGTGGAGCTTCCTACCGAGGTCATCCAGCGGTGGACGGGGCCGATTTCGCGCCGTTCGATAGAATCGAGTTCAGACTCCGATCTCGCGTAGGACAAAATGACCCCGCGTCGAGCACACCCGAGGACTCGCTATGAAAGTTCGGCAAATATGGGGCGTTGGCATCTTGATTTTGACGAGTCTGGTGCTGCTGACGTTGACTTGGCACAATCGCAGCTCGGATGTCGGGATCGTTTGGCTGGGTAGTGAGTCGCAAAGCCTACCTTTGGGGTGGGCGATCGCGCGAGCGTTTGGAGTGGGAGCACTCGTGGGCGTTCCGCTAGCGGGGGGAAGCTGGCTGGCGGATTGGTGGCAGCAGCGGCGATCGCAGCGGCGCTTCAAGCACGTTGTAGCACGCCTGGAACGCAGCACTTACGCCCCTTTACCTGCAGCGATGTCGAATCCCTATCAGGTAGACCCCAAATACGCCCGCGAAGCCGTGGGTTCGGCAACGAATGCCTCCGACTGGTCGGACGACACGCAATGGCAGGACTCCGAACCGAAGGACTCCAATTGGGGGGCTTGACAACCCGAATCAGTCCCTGAAGACTCGCTCTAGAGTGAAAATCCTGCGCGAATACCTACGCCGTATGACAATGCGTCGAAGCGAAATGCATTGTTGTTAGATTCGTTGTTCGTGTACGAAACGAAGCCGCGCAGATTGAAATCTCGGGAGAGCGCGTAGCGCAGTTCGCCACTGACGCGGTTGCGGGTATCTGTGCGATCGTTGGTGTAGCTATCTAGCGCAAGGCGATACCCCAATCGACCTTGCAAACGGCTCGTGATGGGATGCCGTAGCAAGACATTAAAACTATTGCTAACGCGACTGAGATCGTTGCTGCCGTCGGGTAATTCGTCGGCAGGCTGATGGAACACGGCGCGCAGTTGATAGAAGTAGCTAACTGAGGTGCGGCGTGGAAAATTTGCGTACTGAAAATCCCGGTTTTGCCCGAGCTGGAACTGTAGGGCAAAGTCGTCGTAGTCGCTAGCACCGTCTGCGATGCGATCGATGTTTTGAGCCTGTAGAGCGACCCGTACGAACGTCGGGTCGAAGTCCCAGTTAATGCCGACCGAGCCGCTGATGCGGTTGAAGTCGAGGTCGGTTTGGTCGCTAAAACGAGCCAATCCTCCGGAAATGCTGGCGACTAGGCGGGCGCGTTCGGCGATCGCTGGAGTTGCCACAAAGCCAATATTGCCGAGAACAATTCCGTCCGATTGGGGACTGGTGACGAAATTATCGAAATTGACATTGTCCGTGCCGCGATATTCAACACCCACCAAGAATCGAAAAATACTCGGCTCAGGTATGGGGGGGGCTAGTTGAATAGGGCCAATATCCGGTTCGTCTGCAAAACCATCGAGCAGTTGTTGCACCTCATCCGAAGGGGATTCTACGGCATTGGACTGCGCGATCGCCGTCTCTGTACCGCCCCACACTCCGATGATTCCTGCTAAAGCCAACCCTAAGCGCTGCCACGTCCCCAAGCACGAGGGGCGCTGTCGTTTGTCCAGCCCATATCCGATCGTCATCATGTCTCCTCACAAAAGCGATCGCCTGAATCGCCGAGCCACTGTAGTCGTACATTTCGATGTCATGCCATCGCAGTATTACTGAATCACGATAGGGATATCCCGGAACGAGCCGCTATCATCCCCTTCCACACTGTCTTGAAGCTGCTCTTCAACCACCGTTTCGCCTTCGTTGAGCGCTTCACCCAGCACCTCATCCGGCGTCTCAGCCGAGAGGATACCATCCACGAAATTTTTTTCTTGCCGCAGAGCTGCCTGAGCTTCTGGACTATCGGCCTCATCGACCTCCAAACGCTCCATAATGGCGACAGTCTCGATCGCGGCTTCAATGTCGAAATCAATAATCGTGACCAATTCGCCGTCGATGGCAAGCGCGGCCTGACCGGGGTCAAGTCTACCGATAACATTGCCCGTATCGGGATTTTCCAGTTCGACGGTGCTAGTGAAATTCAGAAATCTCGCTTCTTCGCTGCCGTTATTGGTGCGGGCGGTCGCGACCACCAAGCTGCCCTGTACTGCAGCGACAGCCGCTGGGGTCACCAGCCGTCCGCCCCCCCTACCTGGTGGCGTGACCAGCATGACCGAGCCATTATCCAATACAAACTCGCGACCTTCGGGAACGAAGCGAAACAGCGAATTTTGCCCCAGTCGAATCAGCGAACCGCCGGGGGCGAACACCAGTTGCGCAAGCGAGTTGGCACCGGTAAGCAACTCGTCCAGCGGCACCAACTCGTCATCAACGGTTGCCGGGCGTGGCAAATCTTGGCTCGGACGCAGCGTGACATCTGCTGTTGCCGGGGCAATGCGATCGACAACAGCTCGCTCTAATTCTTGAGACTCGGCTGGCGCGATCGCCAACCCAAGAGTTCCTAGTGCGAATACTCCGCACGACAACGCTTTTAACGACTCAGCACGTCTATTCATCGTGACTCCCCCACTCCTCGCAATCCGCACGCGATCGCGCTGAGCAAATCATACCGAATTTTCCCAGCGGCTTTTCCCGGTTCCAGTGTCCTGCGAGGAGAAACTAGATCGATCTGGAGTTTCACGCGGGCAGATTAGACTCAGTCATCCAACCGCGACTCATTTGCGTTAGATTGGTGACGCATTGCAGCGAAAGGGCAAGCCTGCCCCTCACCTGTGCTATACCTACTGCTTGTCGCAATCGGGTCGGAGGCTTTCGACAGACGCGATCGCCGATGTTCCTTCATAGCTGTAGGTAGCACTTTGTACTTTACGACTGCGAACGACACTTATGACTGCCACCATCTCTGCTCCTCAGTCTCAGGCTGGAGCTGCCATTCGCCACGACGTTAAAGATCTGGGCTTGGCCGACCAGGGCAAAAAGCGTATCGAATGGGCGGCGCGAGAGATGCCCGTGCTGGAGCAAATTCGAGCGCGCTTCGAGGCTGAAAAGCCCCTGGAGGGACTGCGCTTGTCAGCGTGCTGCCACGTCACGACTGAGACGGCTAATTTGGCGATCGCCCTCAAAGCTGGCGGTGCCGATGCTGTCCTGATTGCCAGCAATCCGCTGTCCACCCAAGACGACGTAGCCGCTAGCCTTGTAGCGCATCACGGCATTCCCGTGTTCGCGCAAAAAGGCGAAGACAACGAGATGTATCACCGTCACGTTGAAATCGCCCTCGATCACCGTCCGAACATCATCATTGACGACGGTAGCGATGTGACCGCAACGCTGATCAAAGACCGTCAGGCTCAAATTGGCGACATCATCGGCACGACCGAAGAAACCACGACGGGTATCGTGCGCCTGCGGGCGATGTTCAACGATGGCGTGTTGACCTTCCCCGCCATCAACGTCAACGATGCTGAAACCAAGCACTTCTTCGACAACCGCTACGGCACGGGTCAATCCACGTTGGACGGGATCATTCGTGCCACCAACATTCTTTTGGCGGGCAAAACGATCGTCGTAGCGGGCTACGGCTGGTGCGGAAAAGGTACGGCACTGCGGGCGCGCGGCTTGGGTGCGAATGTCGTCGTGACCGAAATCGAACCCGTGCGCGCGCTGGAAGCGGCCATGGACGGATTCCGCGTGCTGCCGATGGCGGAAGCTGCTCCCCTGGGCGATATCTTCATTACGGTGACCGGAAACAAGCACGTCATTCGCGCCGAGCATTTCGAGGTGATGAAAGATGGCGCGATGGTGGCGAACTCCGGCCACTTCGACATCGAAATCGATTTGGAGTCGTTGGGAGCGAAGGCCACGACCGTGAAGGAAGTTCGTAACTTCACGCAGGAATACCAGCTCCCCAGCGGCAAGTCGGTCATCGTGTTGGGCGAAGGTCGCTTGATCAACTTGGCTGCGGCTGAGGGACACCCCGCTAGCGTGATGGACATGAGCTTCGCCAACCAAGCACTCGCTTGCGAGTATTTGGTGAAGGAGCGCGGCAAGCTGGAGCCGGGGCTGCACTCGATTCCTCTTGATGTCGACCGCGAAATCGCTCGCCTCAAGCTGCAAGCGATGAACGTGGGCATCGACACCCTCACCCCCGAGCAGGTGGAGTACATGAATAGCTGGACAGTGGGCACGTAAACACTCCACAATTGATAGCTCTAAATCCCCACCTGCAAGCTATTTCGCTCGCAGGTGGGGATTTTTTTGAGCTACCTGGTGCTGAGGGGCATTTATTTCGGGTATAAAAAATGCCTTTTGGGTTCGCAAACTTGCGTGCTATTCTCGCTGTCGAAGCATCGTCGGGAAAGTGCCCTCGTGCAATCCACCGATTCGACCTCCAATCGTGCAGCGCTGCTCGAAAGCGTGGCAGCAACGGAAGAGGATTTAGCCTTAAATCGACAGGGAATGCTTTCGCCCAAGCAGAAGGCTGAACTGCAAAAGTTGCCGTCTTTCGGCGAAGCCATTTTCACTGTGTTCGTGCCTCTCGCGATCGGCATCGTGGTTATGCTTCCCGTCTATTTCACCGTGACGGGAAATCCCGGCCTCTTTTTGGAAGCGCTGACATTCTCGGATGGCGATGCCGTGATGGGTGCGCTGGTTGCGATCTTCTTTGCTGTGGTAGGGGTCGTTTTGATTCGGTTAGCGATTTTGGCGATCGCCAATCCCCTGCGGCTGCGGAAATCGGCAAAAGTCGAACGAGTGGAGGGAGCGATCGCGATCGAAGTGAAGCGCTTTCGGAAATCTCCAGCTACTTTTTACTATTTGAAAATTCAGGGGCATTCCTTTTTCGTTTCGCTGAAGACCTGTCAATTAATTCGAGAAGGTCATTTGTATCGAGTGTTTTACGAACCCATTCAACAGCAAATTCTGTCGCTAGAAGCCATCGGCGATCGCGCTGTCGCGTAACCCAACTCAGCACTCAACCCCGACAAAATCTGCTGATGGCGGGCAGCGATCGCTTCTCTTCACCTGTTATGGTGGCTTGATTGCAGCTCGGGTTTGAAGCCATGACCAGTTCCTTTCGCGCGTTCCTCGGGTCGGCGATCGCCCTCCTTTGGCTCCTCCCGGCCACTGCTCAGACAATTACCAGTCCGGCTGGCGCGCCGATGCAGCGCGAGGCCGTGCTGTCTGACTTAGCGAGTGTCGATGCCGTTTTTTTGGGCGAAACCCACACTAGCGAAGCCGACCACGAGGCTCAACTCGAAATTATCCAGGCGCTTCACGATCGCGACCCGAACGTGGCGATCGGCTTGGAGATGTTTCAGCGTCCCTTTCAAGCGGCGCTCGATCGCTACTTGGCTGGCGAAATCGACGAAGCTCAACTGCGCCGCGAGAGCGAATACGACGACCGCTGGGGATTTGACTGGGAACTGTACGCCCCGATTCTGCGGTTCGCTCGCGATCGACAGATCCCTCTGCTCGCACTCAACACCCCCGCCGAAGTGACTCGCAAAGTGGCTCGCCAAGGGTTAGCAAGCCTCGACGCGGACGATCTCACCTACATTCCGGCGATCGACAGCATCGATACGGAAGACCCGGCCTATCGCGGATTCATTCAGGCCGTCTTCGATAGTTTTCACGCAGGAATGGGAAATAGCGACGGGTTCGATCGCTTTTTTCAAGCCCAAGTTCTGTGGGATGAAACGATGGCCGAGGGGGTCGCGCGATCGCTTGCTGCCGAACCCGAACGCCAAGTGATCGTCTTGGTGGGGGAGGGGCACACGATCTACAGTTACGGACTGCCCAGCCGGGTCGAACGGCGGGCGGAAGCCGTGTCAGACGATTTCGAGCAGCGGACGGTGATGCTCAATCCCGATGACGGTGTTGCACTTGAAGATGCAGCCGGAACGCCGATCGCCGATTACCTCTGGACGAACGAGTCGCCTTAACAAATATGGCAATTTTGCGACGAGAGCGATCGCGTCGCCGACAATAAATCCCAGTCGCCAATCGAGTGTTTGCGAAAAGAGGTTACATGGCGTCCCTGGCACCGTCTCGTTCTGCTATCGAGCTGATGCAGTGTTCTAACTGCCAGCACGTTCCGTTGTCGTTCTCGGGGGAAGGCGATCGCCAGCGGGCGTTCTGCTCGAACTGCGGCCAGACCTACAGCGTGCTGGAATGCGGCGCGATCGACTTTCTAGACGATGGCGAATTTTTCAACCGATTAACCCCAGCTCAAGTAGTCGCACACAACGACCTGTTTGCCTGGAGCTACGAGCGCTTGTGGCGCGGCAACGCCCTGTCAATATTGACGGGATCTTCGTTTTCGAGTCAGCGGGAAAGCGATCTGCTCAATAGCTGGCTGGAAGATGCCGACCCGATTCTCGACCTAGCAGCAGCAGCAGGCTATTGGAGCCGGATGATCTTGCAGCAGCGGCCTGACGTGACGCTAGTGGGGTTAGATAATTCTGCACCGCTGGTGGCGGAGGCAGCGCGGCAGCGGCGATCGCAGTGGCCGAATTACGCTCTCGTCCGCGCTAACGCGGAAGCGCTTCCCTTTGCAAACGCATCCTTTGCGGCGGTGACCAGCGGCGGCAGCTTAAACGAACTGCCGGTTTCGCAGACGCTAGCAGAAGTTGCGCGCGTGCTGAAGCCGGGGGGAAGCTTCATTTCCATGCACGTTCGCCAAGTGAGCGACTGGGGGCAGATTTTCCAGCAGGTCTGGCGTTGGGGCGGGCTGCAATTCTTCTCGGAAGCCGACCTGCGGCGACAGTTCGATACCGTCGGGCTAGAAGTGCAACGCTACCTCGTGTTTGGCGCTATCGTATTCGTGAAAGCCCTGCGGAGTTAATGGCGCATTGCACGAGATTTCTGTCACCTGGGCGGACTATCGCCGCAAGATCGAAGAACTGGCCGTCAAAGTCTACGACAGCGGCTGGGAGTTCGACCAGATCGTCTGTTTAGCCAAAGGTGGCCTCCGCATTGGCGACACGTTCGCCCGCATTTTCGACCTGCCGCTCGCTATTTTGTCGGCTTCATCCTACGGCGGCTCCGACGGAAAGACTCGCGGCCCGATCGCCTTTTCCCGCGATCTCTCCATGACCACGGTGAATTTGGGCAGTCACGTTCTGCTGTTGGACGATCTCGCCGACTCGGGAATCACCCTCAAAAAAGGGGTGGACTGGCTGAAATACCACTACGGTTTCTACATTGAAGACATCCGTACCG
>JBCBTL010000024.1:0-11539 GCA_039818705.1 Cyanobacteria bacterium J06639_1 | reverse complement strand
GCGTTAAAAGCGATCGCGGTGGCCGGTCAGAGACGCATTTCTAGAACATCGAGACTGTCTACAAGCGAGGTTGCGACCGCGCAAACGGACGGGAATCTTTACTGTCCTCAGTATTCTCGCTTTCGGTTGAATCCCCGATACTAGCGTTAGTAGACCAATGTCTCGCCCGGTCGAAGTTGCCAGGCTGTATGGGGTAGACCTCTTTCTGAAGGCTGCTTCCAAGGCTGCTTGGATAGCGGAAATTGCGATCGGTAGCGAGTTTTTTGCATAAGTAGAACCACGCTTGAAGCGACTTTCCGGCGATGTTATTCAATGGAGAGAACGCTTAGGTCGCACTCAAGTTCCCCCAAGGAGGCCGACGAAATGGCCACTTCAACCGAGACGAACTCAACCGCAATGGCAAGGAAAACGCAGAATTTTTCTCACGCTCCTCTGGGTCGCTTTTTGGTACGCCAAATGCGGCTGTCCGAGACTGAGCTGGACGGCTTGCTGGATGAAATGCAGGGACACTCCCGTCGTTTGGGAGAACTGCTCGTCGAGAAAGACATTCTGACGGAGTCTGAAGTCGAAAAAGCCTTGGCCGACCAGAAAATTCAGCTCGGAGAAATCTTGGTGCGCCGTCACGTGCTCTCGCGCAGCCAACTTGACTCTATGCTGTCGGAACAGAAGCAAACGGGCGAACGCCTAGGGGCGATGCTCTTCCGCAAGGGCATGATTTCATACCAGCGCCTGCAAGACGCGCTCAAAGAGCAATACTGGCGCAAAAACGGTTACTGGGTTATTTCTTAAGGTCAGCGTGCGGGAGTAGAGGCTTACGCTCCCGTTTCCCAAAGCCTGAGATTTATTTGTAGAATCGCCTCGCTACTGGACGTACGTTCGGTAGCGATTTGAGTATACAGAGGGCGATCGCAATTGGCGCAACAACGGCAATCAGGCGTGAGATGGCAGTCGAGATGTCAGAGCGTCGGTCTCGCCATGCTGCTGGGCATGGGAGCGGGAATCGCGCGCGCGGGCAGCCGCGTTCAGCCAGTGGTCGTGCCCGAGCCGACCCCAACTCCGAGCGTCATTGGGGCGGTTGCACTGGAGGCCGGGGCGATCGCGGACGTGCTGCGCGTATCGGCAGAACTATCCGAGTTTGTCGAGTTTGCGAGCGCGACCGGAGAGTTGAGCCGTTGGGAGAATGACGATGCCCTCACGGTATTTGCGCCCACCAATACCGCCTTTCAAAAATTTCCCCGAGCCATGCAGGCCGCGGCCACGCGGCCTGACTACCGATCGCTGTTCGGGGAACTCGTACGCGGCCACGTCATTCGCGATCTCGTGACCCTCGCGGAGACAGACACCGAGAAGTCTGGCGATCCCGAGAAGTCTGGCAATTCTGACACTCTGACCTCAGCCGCAGGAACGTCGGTATCGATCGAGCGGGGTGGGTTCGATCGCATCACGATTGAGGGTGCCGACGTGCTGCAAGCCGACGTGGTGGTTGACAACGGCGTGATTCACGTTGTGGATGCTGTGCTGCGCCCCTCTGAAGCCGAAGCGATCGCGATCGCGCAGCGCCTTTCAACCGCTCAAACCGCGACTTTGGCACTCACTACTGGAGTGCAAGTTCCCCCGTTGGCCGTTCGCAGTCGAGCGTGGGGATTTGCGAGGCTGCGCTACGATCCTCCGTCGCGGCGATTGGCGATCGCGGGCTTTTTCGGAGACTTAAGCAGCGCGCCGCGCGCGATCGGGCTGAGTGCCTTGAACCTCTTTCACGCTTCCTCGGGAGCCTCCGGCCCGATCGTGCGGTCGCTTCCTCTCGACCTCGGCGCAGGTGATGAGACTTCCGGCCAGTTTGCGGCGCAGTTACTCCTCTCGCCACTGGAAGCCGCCCGCTTCGAGCGCGGCGAGCTGTATCTCGCCCTGCACACGCTGGCAAATCCGGCGGGCGAACTGCGCGTGCAACTGCAACCCCCGTCTCAGCAGGGGAGAGCCGGGGACGGAGCGATCCAATTCGAGACTCCTTAGGCCGTCATGCCGTTAAACTCGACCTGATGGCGATTGAGGAGAGTCTGTCACCTTCGCTGTTTCCTCGGGGGCGCGAGCGGCGATCGCGCGGCTGTTCGCGGCTAGCTCCGCTGCCGATGCAAAAAAAGAGCCTTGTTGGGGCGGCAACGTCGGGTCGATCGCGATGTCGTACACGCTGGTCAGCACGCCTGCGGCAGGAATGGCGAGAATCACGCCCAACAGTCCGGCAATTTTGGCTCCCAGCAGGAGAGCGGCGAAGATAAACACGGGATTGAGGCCCGTGAAATCGCCGAAGACGCGCGGGGCGACGACGTTGTCTTTAACTTGCTGCAAGCCGATCGCGATCGCCAACACCTTCAAGGCCAATCCCCCACTGAGTGCGGCCACGATTGCTACGACGGTGCCGATGCCGATGGTGGCTCCCACGAACGGAATCAGTTCCAGCACGCCGATGAAGACGGCAAACAGTAACGCGAAGGGCACTTGCAGCCAGAGAAAAAAGGGCAGCAGCGAAAACGTCATGAACGCGCCCAATACCAACTGCCCGACGAAGAAATCTCGCAGATTGGTCTCGAATTCGCGGCTGAGGCGATCGCGAATGCTCGTGGCGAAGATACCCGTCACTCGCTGCCATAACGACTCGCCTTCGAGCAGCATGTAGAAGGAAATTACCAGCACCAAGATGATATCCACGGCGCGACTGAAGGCACCCAAAGCGAGGGTCACGCCTTGAGAAGCGATCGCCTTGGCCTGCTGTTGCAGTTGGGTTCCGACCTGTTGTTCGATACCGCTGAAGTCGAAGGGTAAGTTGCGCGCGTCAATCCACACTTGGAGCTGCACGAGCTGCTCGCGTGAGGATTCCACCAGTTGCGGCATGTTGGCGGTGAGCTGTCGCGTCTGCTCGGCCAACGGCGGTACGACGATCGCCCCGACCAACACGAACAGCGCTGCTGCAAATAGGTACACCGCAAAGGCCACCAAGGGGCGAGGCAACCAGCGAACCCGACACAACCGCGACACGGGATAGTTGAGCACGAACGCGATCAGTCCAGCCGTCACGAGCAGCGTGACGATTTCGCCGAAGAACTGTAACGCTACCAGCAACGCCCACCCGGCAGCAAAGGTTAGGAGCCAAGTCAGCAAAGCACTCTGCAATGGTGTTAAAGCCGACGCTTTCACACTCGCACCCTCAACACGTACACACAAACGACTTCATGCTAGGGCAGAGCCTTTCAATGCGATCGCCGATACGGTCATTCGGTTAGTCAAGAACGCCGCCGCCGCATAGGCTACCGGGATTTGCGAATCGCTTTTCAATGTGTCATAAAACCCGTGACGGGTTGCGATCTTTGCATAGATGCCGTTCTCGCGCGATCGCTTCCCCCTTGCGATCTGCCTGCGCGATCGAACGTGCAGCTTCCCAGTCACGTGTTGTTGCTTCCGAGCTTTCAGCCATGACTTCGACGGTTTCCGCGATCGCCTCTATCCCTTTTGCCGAGCCGCTCCTCGAAGATTCTCAGCTACTCCCCGGACTGGCTGAGGCCGCCGAACTTTCTCCCTCAACAGTCCGTGACGCGCCGAATTCTGACGGTCTGATTGCAACACCCGACCCCTCGGCTGGGGGGGCAGCGAGCGATCGTGGCGACGAACTTATCAGCGATTCGTTCGCGGGAACGCCGAGTGGATTGGCACGAGCGAGCCGGGAGTCTCTCGTCCTGCCTGAGGAATGGGCGGTGCCGGAGGTGGCGATCGCTTCAGCAGAAGGCGAACCGCGCGTGCTTCGAGTCACCATCACCACCGATGAAAACGACGGTAGCGCCGAGGAAGGAGCAGGTCTGTCGCTACGAGACGCCGTCTTGATTGCGAACAGCACCCCCGAGCACGAGATTATCGAGCTGGAATCGGGACAAACTTACGAGCTGTCGATTGAAGGGGAAGACCCCGGCGGGTTTTTCGACGATCGCGATCCGGCCTTTCTCGGCGATCTGGACGCTAGCAGTACGGGGGGGAGGCTCACCATTCGCACGACTGGAGACGCCAAGGCCACCATCGATGCCAATCAAATTCACCGCATCATTCAGGTGCGCGATGATTTTGAGGACAATGCCGCCACCCTGATCGTCGAGAACTTGATTCTGACCGGAGGCAAAGCCATCCGAGAAGATGTCATCGATGATGGCGGCGGCGCGATTTTAGTCGATGACAGAGCCCGCCTCGACATTCGCGATTCCATCATCACGGGCAATGATGCTGGGGTGAATATCCTCAACAGCAACTCCGATGGCGGCGGCATTGCGAACAAAGGCGGGGCGACGATCGCCCGTACTGTCTTTCGCAACAACACGGCTGGCGATGGTGGCGGACTCTTCAACGCTTACGGGATCGCGACCGTCACCGACAGCACCTTCGAGAACAACACGGCCAGCCGACCGAGTTCGGGTTCCAATATCGGCAGCGGGGGTGGCGCGTTCCACGGCGACGCCGGATTGCTGGAGATTATCGACAGTACCTTTACTGGCAACAGTGCTGGCTTCGTGGGGGGTGGCATTGCTGGTGACGATGTCAGTGGCAGTGATGGCACGCTGATCGTGACCAACAGCACCATCACGGGCAACACGGGGAGTTCGGGAGGGGGCATTGGGGTTGGTGGGGTTGATGCAACCACGATTGACGGCAGCACGATTGAGAACAACGTCTCGACGGGTAACGGCGGCGGCATCAGCGCCATCAGCATTCTCGATACTGTGACGGTGTCGAACAGCACGGTTTCCAACAACACGGCGGCGAACGACGGCGGCGGTTTCAGCGTCACGGGAACCGTCGTGCTGCGCAACGTCGATATCGAAAATAATTCGGCGGCGGAAGATGGCGGCGGCATCAACGACTCGTTCGCCACCATCGATATCGATCGCTCGACGATCGCCAACAACACTGCCGAGAACGGGGTGGGCGGCGGTATTAACGGCGGCAGCATCACCCGAAATTCGACAATTCGCGACAACGTTGCCGGCGGTCAGGGGGGCGGCATTTTTACGCTGTCTCCCGGAGTTGTGCTCAACAGCACTATCAGCGGCAACACGTCAGGTGCTTCGGGAGGCGGACTGTCCATTGGGGGCGGTCGGGCAGGGTTCTACACGGTCACGATCGCCAACAGCACCATCAGCGGCAACACGGCAGCGAGTGGCGGCGGTGGCATCTCTGTGGGTGGCAGTACCGTCGTTCAAACCCCCGACACGAACAACGAAGAGCCTGGTGTCGATTACACGAGTGAGGTGGTGACGTTTGCAGGTACTGTCATCGTCAGCAACAGCACGATCGCGGCCAATGTAGCCGACAGCGATGGCGATGGCGTTGGCAGGGGTGGCGGTGTCAGTAACGCTCTATTTTTCGTCATCGGCGGCCCCGATCCTGCCGTGAATCAGCGGACGCTTTTCGGGCCGGGCAGCCTGTCGTTCCAAAACTCAATTATTGCCAACAATACCGATGGCGCGCCTGACGAAGGGAGCGCTCCCGATATTTCCGGAGCTGCTCGCGGCAATGCGAACAACCTCGTTGGGAACTTGGACGGTCTCGCGTTTGCTGTGACGGTGGCACCTGAAGAGGAGAGCTTGGGGGCAGGTAGCGATCGCGTCACGCCCAACGTCAGTCTCGCACCCCTAGCTGACAATGGCGGGTTCACTCACACTCATGCCCTCGTACCCGGCAGTCCGGCGATCGACGCGGGAGACAACACCAAGATTTGGCCGGAGTCGTTTCCAGCTCCCAACGGCGACGATGGCACGATCGACTTCGACTACAACGCCGATGGCGATAGCGACGACGTGTTGCCCTTCGACCAAAGGGGAACAGATGGCGATCGCAGGTTCGATCGCGTTCTCAACGGCACGGTCGATATTGGCGCATTTGAAGGGGTAGACGAGTCGTTGCCACCCGTCTCGCCCCCACTGGTTTTCGAGCCGTCGCTGGATTTTATTGCGACCTCACTGGCGATCGCGGGCAACTCCGCTCCCGAGCAAGTCCCGTCCGCTGCGAATCGCTTGCTGGGAGGCGATCGCGTTCGCCCTGAAGACGTTCCCGCGCCAGCAGCGATCGACTATGGCGTGACCGAAGGTGTGACGGTTGAGGACGCAGCCGTCTTGTTCGCGGCCTACACGCTCAACGGGCTGACTGGCACTGATACCGAGCAATTAGCCAGCGCTGCCGGTTTGCTATTGGGCGATCCCGATGCCATTCCCACCGATCGCATCACGGCTCCCGCCGTCACCACCGCACCCGTGGCGCAATCTGCCGATTTCGTCCGGGTCGCGCTGCCCGAAGGCAGTCCCAGCCGCGATCGCTCCGCGGCCTGGGCATTTCCCCTCGGTTTGGATGCCGCTCCATCGGCGATCGCGCCCGACCCGTTTACCCCGTTCGATAGAGCCGTGTCGCCGATAATGGGCGATACGTTTGTCGCTCTCTGCTGCGAGTGAAGTGGATTAGGACATGCGTTTGAGTTGAATGACTGGCTGACTGAAGGCCACCTCAATCAATGCCCTCTCTCCGCCAAGGAACCGGATCGACAGCCACGCCATGCACGTACAGCCCCCAGTGGAGGTGAGGCCCCGTTGAGGCTCCAGTGTTGCCGATGCCGCCGATGCGCTGCCCCGCCTGGACGAAATCGCCCTCTTTCACGTCGATGCTGTTCAAGTGAATCATGATGCTCAGCACCCCCTGGCCGTGGTCGATGCCGATGGTGTTGCCGTGAATCTCGAAGCCATTCGCTTCGTATCCGACTAAACGCACGTACCCTGCCGCTGGAGACACCACTGGCGCGCCGGTATTCGCCGCATAGTCCACGCCGCGATGATAGTAATCCTCAGCGAACACGCCGTTATAGTAGCGCTGCACTCCGTACTCTGTGCTCACGAACCCCTGACTGGGACGCACTAACGGCCCCGACCAGTGACGCTCGGGCGAAACCAGCGTTTTGAACTCATCCACGCGATCGAACTCGAAATCGGTGCCGAGATCTTCATCTCCCGGCGGCAGCCAAATGCTTTGGGTGCGGAACGATCGCCCTTGCAGCCCCAGTGCCAAATTGCGCGTCTCTTCTTGACCGCTCACTTGCAGCTCCACCCGACCCGACGTGTCCAGCGGACTGGTGGGGAGCAACGCGCGAAATCGGGGCAGACCGTTACTGGGAACCGCAAAGCTGGGGTAGGTTCTATCGCCCAATCGAATTTGAGGCGGCTCGGTCGAGGTGGGCTGCTCGGCGCGAATTTCGACGCTAATGGTTTCGCCCAGGCGGGGAGCCGTCGGCTGTAGCGTCACGGTGTAGGCGATCGCTGGCGCTGCCAAGCCAATGGCGATCGCCACTTGACTGCCGAGGAAAGCCAGAAAAGAAGTCCCGCAAGGATTCACTGTCATGTCACCGAAATCACTCAATATCAAAACACTCTATTCGATAGAGCTTTATCCAGACTCGAAGGTTCCCGAACGCACCTTCGACCGGCTCAAGTGCCCTGCTTAAGTGACCTGCTTAAGGGCGATCGCAAAGTCCACCTCCTCCAATGGCAAGCCCGGTCGTCGCAGTCACTGGCGGTACTGTGCCCGAAGGGGTTGCCGCGACTATTTGAGCTTGAGGGTCGAGGGCGAGCCAACTGCCATCTGGTTTTTGCCGCAAATATTCGAAATGCAGGTGAGGCCCGGTGGAACGTCCGGTAGAGCCAACGTAGCCGATGAGTTGGCCTTGACGCACGCGATCGCCCGTCCGCACGAAAACGCGGAGCATGTGGCCGTAACGAGTGCGGTAGTTGTAGCCGTGATCGAGGATGATGGCATTGCCGAGATTGCCTCGCGCCCCGGCAAACGTCACTTCACCCGATAAAGCCGCCAGGATGGGGGTGCCATTGGGAGCCGCTAAATCCACACCGGCATGAAAGCTACGCCTCCCCGTGACGGGGTGGGTGCGGTAGCCGAGCCCCGATGAAATTGGAGCTGCCGAGGCTAATGGATAGGCCAGTTCCGTGGGAGCTTCTTGAGGTAACTCCGCGAGAGTCCTGGGGCGGGGTAGGCGATCGCACAAATCGGCACTCGGTCGATCGGCGATCGCTCGACCCGAAGGAGATCTTCTGAGGGCGGTGCGTGCCTGAGGATAGATGCGCAGGCCACCGCGATCGGCATCGTAGTCGATCGACCAGCGCGTACTAGAGGGAGCTACGTCGAGGACAATGCGCGCGACGTTAGGTTGCCATTGAGAAAACCGCAGCGATCGCACGCCATGGCGGTTGATGGCGTGAGTTTTCGCGCCGAACAGTCCGGCAACGTCGCCATCGATCAGGTCGATCGCCACGCGAGAGGGGGCAGACAAAAGGCGGGTGTTCACCTGAGGGCGGCGGTTGGTGCGAATGAAGAAGCCCTCAGCCGTTTCGTGAATACCCAGCACGCGCGTGGGGTTGCTGGGTCTGGATGCGGAAGGGCGAGTGGATGATGGCCGCGACAGGAGCGCGCGCGGATCGAGCAGTGGGGGAGGAGCCTTTCGCGGTAAGGCGTCAGTCTGCTGGGGAGAGACGGAAATCGCCCAGGTGGTCGCGCCCGTTCGTTCGAGGGCGATATCGCGATCGCTCAGCTTCGTGCCGGGAGCCAAATCGAGAACGAGGCGGGTGGTTTGCGGATTGAATTGACCGATGCGCAGCGATCGCACGGTTCCCGTATAGCTTTGCTGGCGTTTCGGGGCGTGCCACGCGGTCTGCGGCAGATCGATGACGACGCGGAGGCGATCGCCCGATTCCAGTACGGACGCGCGAGGATGCACGCCAGCGCTCGTGTAAATATCCAGGCGGTTGAGGGTGGGATTGAACGAATACTTCTGCAAGCGCGCGAGCCGAGTTTGGGCGCTGGCGCTCTCGGGACGTGCTACGACCCCAGGGAGCGAAGCGAGGGTCGCCACCATCAGTGCCAGCCCCAACCCGCGCCGCAAACTCAGCAGGAGGGCGAGGCCGTTCGGACTGATAGCAGACCGCGATCGCTTACCCATCTGAGGAGAAACTTTCAACACCGATCCGCGCGTAGCGGAATCGCGCTGTGCGCGTGCTCGCTCGACCATCACTCCTCACCCTCAACGACCCTTTTCAGTGAGCTATCTTATTGCGTCCTGCTGGCTTTGCAAGCCTCGAAGTCTCATAGGGTCAGTGCCGTGAAAAGAGTCGTCGCATTGTGGCGCATCAGGTCGAGATCGGCCGCGGCTGGACCAGATGCATCCTGCACGGCACGCGCAGCCGCTGGCGTTGGCCGATAAACGCCAGCATCGCACCCAGCGCCCACTAGCGTCGTCACGCTGACGTGGTCTTCGCCAATGCGTTCCACTATGTCACCCAGAATGGAGAGCGTGGCAACCACGGGAGTCGGTTCGCTTTCCTGCGCGATCGCCAACGTCGCAAACTACTGCCCCAACGAACCGGAGACTTGATGGGGATGTGCTGAATTTTGCATATTCTGACCGCCGAATAAAAGCTGCCGCAACGGAGCCTGACCGCGCAACTGTTGCACGGTGCTAACGCAAGTCGAGCAACTACAGCCAAATCGAGAGAGTGCGTCCTCGCGGTCTTCCACGCTGCACAGCACGTCAGAGGATGCTGCGTCAACTTCGGCAAATCCCACACGAGACCCCGATCGCTCTGAAAGCTCCGTGCTTCCCTGAGCTGCATCCACGGCAAGGGTAGGAACCTGGAACGCAATTGCCCAGCCGAAGGAGCTGCTGAGAAGAACCCAAAACAGTATTCGCATTGCTACACCGAAAACACCACGAAGCCAGCTTATCCAAGTTTTTCGCAGCGGGCGCTGAATCAGCTTCCGGGGGCTGCGTCCAGCGATCGCGCGTTCTGCAAACTGCGATGCAGGGCGATCGCGTCGTCTCGATCCGGACTAAGGGGGAGAAGCGTCGGCACCCTTTCAGCCAGATGTAGAAATGTTGCGCTGCGTGAATTACCATAAGCATGAGAATGATAATCATTCTCGAAAATCAGTTCGAGCAGCCAGCTTAGCTACGGCCTCTGGAGAGCATTGCATTCCAGCGCGTCTCCCCGAGGTTTTCCGAGCTGTTTGATGTCGAACGCGCTACCCACTTCGATTGAGAACTTCGAACGGGATTCCCGGCAGGGTGTTGCTCGATGCGATCGCTCGTTCAGTCGTGAATATTTCCGGTTGACGCTCCCAGTCAAAGTTCAGCCAATGCCAACGAGTCACCCAACCAGCAATGACAATTTCAATCACTCCAGATTCGATTCGTAACACTGACTTAGAGACTTCCGCTCATCCTCAAGTCACAACCCAGGAAATGGAGCAGGCGGTGCGCACTCTGCTTTTGGGATTGGGGGAAGATCCAGACCGTGAGGGCTTGAAAGATACGCCCAAGCGCGTCGTGAAATCATTGAAATTTCTGACGTCTGGCTATCGGCAGTCATTGGACGAGTTGCTGAACGGGGCGATCTTTCACGAAAACGCCGATGAAATGGTTCTCGTGCGCGATATTGACATTTTTAGCTCTTGCGAACACCACATCCTGCCGATTCTCGGACGGGCTCACGTCGCTTACATTCCTGATGGCAAAGTGATCGGTTTATCGAAGATTGCGCGGATTTGCGAAATGTACGGTCGTCGCCTGCAAGTGCAAGAGCGCTTAACCGGACAAATTGCGGATGCGTTGCAAGGGTTGCTGAAGCCTCAAGGGGTTGCGGTTGTGGTTGAAGCCAGCCACATGTGCATGGTGATGCGAGGCGTGCAAAAACCGGGGTCTTGGACTGTCACCAGCGCGATGCGAGGGGTGTTTGCTGAAGATGCCCGTACCCGACAGGAGTTCATGGGACTCGTCAGCCATCCCACCAAGTTGGGCTAACTATTTGCAATGTCATTGCTAGCTAGAAATGGCTAGCAATGATTGTGAGAAACCGCATAGATTGGCCGCAGCGACCAGGCTGAGCGGTCATAGGGATGGAAATAGTGTTATCCGAGATGATGACCTATTTGCAGGTTCAGATGGGTACTTGAATCTCAGTCGATCGGCAAATGTAGAAGTCATTTCAACAAAAGCATCGACACACCAGAGAATGAAAGCCGGTAGGCAGAACGACTGATACATCATCGTTGTCTGCCCGTAACGCACCACTAGCCGACGACAGTTATCCAAGTGTCACATTAAGTCAGTGTCAAATCAGCAGAATCATTCGCTGCCTGCCAGCTCTCTTCTTCAAGCTGCTTCAGACACACGGGCGATCCCATTCCACGTTTGGAAGCGCGATCGCATCGTCTCCCGATAGTCACTAGCTGACATCAAATGCCTATGGGGACAGACATGATACCCGAGCGGTTCAAACGTAGACAGAAACCGCTGGGCGTGTCCTGTCGATTTGCATCGTTTATGCGATGCTCTCGCTCTCTTGTCGGTTGATGCGAAGCCTCTGACCGATGCTTCAATCCCCTATGCTGTCTGTGCTCTACGCTAGGCAGAATCTCGCGATGAGCCGCTCGATAGGTGTTCAGTTTGTCGGTACCA
>JBCBTL010000023.1:0-11893 GCA_039818705.1 Cyanobacteria bacterium J06639_1 | reverse complement strand
AACGCGCAGTCCGGCCAGGGGGTGAAAGCCGTCAAAAAAGCGGCGTTAGCCTGTGGCGAAGCGGTCAATCAGCGGCGGCGCGATCGCGGTATGAAACCCCGCGCCGTCCGTGCTGCCGTGGTGGGATTTCCCAACGTGGGTAAGTCGGCACTGCTGAATCGACTGATCGGCAGACGGGCGGTCGAAAGTGCCCGCAAACCCGGTGTCACCCGAGAGCTGCGCTGGGTGCGCGTCGGCCAAGAACTCGACCTGCTCGACTCCCCCGGCATTCTGCCCCCCAAACTAGACGACCAAGATGCCGCTGTGAAGCTCGCCATCTGCGACGACATCGGCACGGCAGCCTACAGCGCCGAGCACGTGGCAGCGGCGTTACTGGATTCTTTGCCTCTCGTGGAGCCAGCCGCAGTGGCGGCGCTGCGCGATCGCTACCAGTTCGAGACGCTCGATCGCCCCGGTAGCCTGCTCGTTCACCAGCTTGCCAGTACGAAATACACCGACAACGTCGAACGCGCTGCAAGACACGTTCTCACGGACTATCGTAAAGGCACCCTCGGTACGTTAAGCCTGGAGGTCGCCCCTAACCAAACCAAAGCGACCCAAATCGAGGACGCGAACGACAGTATCCAGGACGGCAACACTTAAAACGTCGGCAGCTTCTTTTTCTCTTTGCTGTAGTTTTGCTCGCGCAGCTTTTTGGTAATGCGCTCGAAGTATTCCAACAGGTAGGCTTCGAGGGACGTAACGTCCTTCGGATCGACCTCAAGCGCTTCGTATACTTCGTCCATCTCGGCAGACATCGGTTTGCCTGAAGCCAACACCTCCGCAAATGCGAGGCGATCGGAGATATTCCACGTCCATTGGAAGAACTGAGTAATGCGGCGCGCAGCGCGCAATAACCCGAGCGGCATCGTGCTAATTTTGGCCTTCTCGTTCGAGAGCTTTTCGCACAGTTGAATCACTTCGCGCGGTGTCCAAGCCTTCTTCCCTACCAACGGGAATGTCTTTTGCATGGCCGATTCGCGTCCCAACGCATGCACGGCAAACTTGGCCGCGTCGATTGTATTGATGTAGGCAATCGCCGTAGGGGGCTGGGAAACCCAAACGGGCTGCTCTTCGAGAATCGGGAGCGAATATTGACCGATCAGCCCTTGCATGAAACCGCCGATCTGAAAGGTCGTGTACGGCATCTGCGCCTGCTGCAAATACTGCTCGATGTGGTGCTTGAAATTCATCAGCGGCACGTCGGGAAACTCGTTGCACCGCAGGATCGAAAAGAAGACGAACTGCTTGACCTTGGCAGAGCGAGCCGCGTTAATCAGTGCAATTTTGCCGTCCCAGTCTACCTGTTTGACGCTGTAGGAACTGTTGGGGCGCACCGTGGCACAGTCAATTACTGCATCGACCCCCTCCAGTGCCGGAGGCAGCGTTTCGGGCTTGCACAAATTGCCGATCTTGAGGTGTGCGCCCCACTCGCTCAAAAATGCCGCTTTGCTGGGGTTGCGTACCAAACAAGCAACGGTGTGACCCTCATCAATCGTCTGACGCGCCACCTGTCGTCCCAGCGTTCCGGTCGCCCCAACAATCAGTACATTCATCAAGCGTTTCATTTCTTAACGTTTTGCTCAGTCTATCAGATTGCCAGGCGCATTAAGCGGCAACCTCTCCCCGATCGCTTTCTTCCCGAGCCAGGGCGTTTTCATCGCGAGCCAGGGCGATTGCCCAACTGCGAATGACGGGATTGACCAGATGGGGAACCTCGTCGTGGGGACAATGACCGGCATTGAAAAAGCGTTCTTGCGCTTGCGGGTAATACTGCTTGAACTTGCGGCTGCGATCGCGAGCGTTAATCCACGGATCGCCTTCACCCCATAGCAGCAACAGCGGGCATTGCAATTGGGCGAGCAAAGCATCGACGGTTTCGCCGCGCGGAGACTTGAATACAGAGGCAAATACCTGGGCGGCTCCAGGGTCGTCCGCCGGTCGGCGAATCTCTTCCACGAGACGATCGGTAACCGCAGAGCGATCGCAGTACACTTTCTCCAAGGTCTTGCGAATCACCGACCGCTGACGGGTGTAGCGAAACAGCAGCGAACTCGCCCACGGTGTCAGCAATAAAGACTGCGTTACGGTACGCAATCCCTGTTGCAAAGGATTGGGCTGGACGGTCTTCGTCTCTGAAAATGGCCCCGCACTATTGAGTAAAACAACACCTCTCGCGGCATCTGGATAGGTGGCGGCCGTACTGAGGCTGGCGTACCCTCCGAGCGAATTGCCCGCCAAAAGTGCTGGCCGACCGATGACATCACGAATGAAATCGTGGAGTTGCTCGCGCCACAGATCGCCGCTGTAGGCAATATCGGGTTTTGCCGATCGCCCGAATCCGAGCAGGTCGATCGCCCACACTTCAAAATCTCGGCTGAGATCCTCAATGGTCTTGCGCCAGTGATCGGTGGACGCGCCGAAACCGTGGACGCAGAGCAAGGGCGGATACTGCGATCGCTCAGCCCCCGAGCGCGTGTAGTAAACCGCGCGATCGCGCCAGCTCCAGTAGTGACCGATCGAGACCTCAGGGGCGAGCAACACAGACATGCTGAAGACACCAGACATTTCATTTAGATCTTAAGCGTTTGTTATGAAAATTTACGTACCGTCATTGAAGAGAAGTCGTTCTCAACGCGGTCAGTTGACTGCAGGTGGCGCTTTGCAGGGTGTTGCTGCGAATTTGAGATTCTTGAGTAGAATGTAAACGTTTGAAACAAGTCAGGGCGCACGTGTCTGTTTCCGAAGCTACATCTGCTCGTTCTTCATCGCTAGCGGCAAGCCGCTGGCTGCAGATTGTGGTGGCTCTAGCAATTTGTGCGGCACTGGTCTTAGTTTTAGTCAGCGGGATCGCACGCTGGCACCAGCCTGACACCTACGTCCGTACCGTGCTCGCAACTGCTGGAGACGTACAAAAAGGGCGATCGCTTTTCGCCCTCAATTGTGCGGGCTGTCACGGGTCTGACGGGTTAGGTCGGGTGGGGCCGAGCTTGGCGGGAGTGCGTTTGCGCCGTTCGGATATTTCCATCGTGGAGCAAGTGACCAGCGGGAACACGCCGCCGATGCCTCAGTTCCAGGCTCAACCCGAAGATATGGCGGCACTCCTGAGCTACTTAAAGACGCTGTAACGACACAAGCTGAGTAAAAGAGTGAAGTGACAGACCTAGTGGGTGCCTAGTGGGTGAAGTGACGACTTCGATTCGGGCTTATTCGATTCGGGCTTAACGGTCAATCCGATTGGGTTGCGATACCATACCCAAGGCGATTCCCGAGCCGCAATGCTTGGCTAGCAAATTTGGCCCGCAGATATGGCCTCGAAGTCTGATGCAGACGGGGATTAAGGAATGCGGGAGTTTTTGTCAATTTTTGGCGTGAAACGCTTACGTTAGAGGCTATGACGCAAGCAGCACAGTCTAATGTTCAAAAGGTGGTCGGGCCAATGACGCGATTTCTATATAAGGAAATCGTGCTCGTGCTGGTTCTTCTTATCAGCTTGGGGTTGGGGGTGGCTCTCGTTGGCACCCATAGGCTTTCGACCGATTTAATCGAAAGTCAAGCCTTGCAGCAAGCGCGGCTGTCGGCTCGCTCGTTGAACGAAGCATGGACGCTTTACAGTCAGAACTCTGTCGGACGCTTGCAGGGGGTTGAAGGGATCACCGTCAGTCCCGACTACCACAACATTGAGAATGCGATTCCCGTGCCAGCAACCTACGCGATCGAGCTAGGACGCAGTCTCAGCTCCTCGCGCGATGGCTCGTCTGTGCGTCTGTATAGTGACTATCCTTTTGCGAATCGCCTCGACTCTGGCGGTCCCCAGGATCGTTTCGAGCGAGAAGCGCTGGAATATTTTGAAACTCATCCCCTGCAGGCGTTCTATCGCAAAGACAGCTCGGGCGATCGCTTAACCTTCCGGTATGCAGAGGCGATCGTGATGCAGCCCAGTTGCGTTTCTTGTCACAACGCGCTCCCTGACAGCCCGAAAAATGATTGGCGGGTGGGGGACGTGCGGGGGGCGATCGCCGTCAGTCAACCCTTGGATACCGTGGCCGTTTTGGCTCAAGATGGGTTGCGATCGATCAGTATTGCCCTGAGCGTCATTGGCGGTTTGGCCTGTGCGAGTGCGGCGTTTGTCTTCGGCTATCTGCGCAATATCAATCGGGTGCTGCAAGATGAAGTCAAAGCCAAGACCGCCGCATTGCGCAAGCTGGCGATTTTGGACGCGCTGACCGAATTAGCGAACCGCCGGTATTTTGACGAAACCTTGCGGCGTGAATGGAACCGAATGCGACGACAGCGGGAGCCACTCTCGCTGGCCATATGCGATGTTGACTACTTCAAACGCTACAACGATACCTACGGCCATCCCGCCGGAGACAAGTGTTTGCAGGCGATCGCGGGGGTTTTGCGCAGCAATATTCAGCGAGCTGGGAACTTGCCTGCGCGGTACGGTGGTGAAGAGTTTGCCGTAATCATGCCGAACACCACTTCCGGTGAGGCCAAGCGCGTCGCTCACAAGATCTTGCAGGCCATTCGCGAACTCAATATTTCGCACGAGAAATCGGATATTGCCACCCACGTTACGATCAGCATTGGTATTGCAACCACGGTGCCGAGCGGTCGCGAGCAACCCGACAATCTCATTAGTCGTGCCGACCGGGCTTTGTACGAGGCCAAACTGCAAGGACGCGATCGCTTCATCACGGAAGATGTGAGTGCTCGTCTACGCGATGCAAAAGCCGATCCAACGGCTGCGGACGAACCCACTGCTGAAACCAGCTCCGACGTAGATATTCCCTAGGAGACTGTGTTTCTTTGAAACTGTAGTTTTCAGAGAAACTGTGTTTTTTGGAGACCGTAGTTTTCAGAGGCTGTAGTTTTCAGAGGCTGTAGTTTTCAAAGATAGCGAGTCAGTCGATTTGAAACTCGGCCAGTGCCGGGAGGAAGTTGCTGTTCTCGTGACTGGGGCAACTGAGCTTAATTAGGGCAAACCGCTGAAGCGGGGACAGGGTTTGCCACTGCGCGACTGCGATCGTTGTCCCTTCAGAGTGCGCCTTTTCCAGCACGCTTTCTGGAATCACATCCCCGTTCGACCAAGCCGGTGCGGGATCGACGGGTAAATCTTTGACGGGAATGTCCGTGCGGGCGATCGCGAATTGCCTCACCTGCTGCCGATAGGTCTCAATATCTGCCTCGGTTGTACAGGGCATATCGACTAAGGCTTGCCGTTCGCTCGCCTCGAACTGATTCCAATGGACGAGCTTAAGCTTGAGCCCGCACGTATCTAGCTTCATACGCACTGACATCGGAATGCAGCGCCAGTCCTTGACGAAATCAGCTTCAAACTGAAAGTAGGTGGGGGATGAAGTCATTATGGACACGGATTCAGGACTTGTAGCCACTTGAGCTGGACTTGAGGCCGCATTATATTAGCGTGCGAGCGATCGCATAGCTGGCTCGGAGGAACGAAATGGGGGCTTGGAGTGCGAGGCCATTTGGCAATGATGAAGCTCTCGATTGGTTCTCAGAACTTGAGAAAAGCGATCGCGCTTTAGCATTTCTAGTCGAGACGCTGGAAACCGTTACGACCAACAGCGATCTGTGGCTTTAAGAGGGAGCGATCGCCACTTCTGCACCGTGCAGCAGCCACCCAAAGCGATCGACGACAGACAGATAGACGTCTCCAGGATGAAAATGCTGACGTCGAGCAGCACCAAGCACGAGATGACGATGTCATCTAACTGGCTGAGCGCGTTGTCCGCATCGGTTTCAGTGAGGACTCGAAAAACGTGATGTTTGACCGGGAAGTTCATCGCTGTCTCGTGGCGATAGGAGGCGAGCTGACGGGATAGGCGATTGCGAGTCAACCCGTCTTTCCATTGCAACACGTTCGCTTGCTGCGCGCGGAAGTTGCCCAGCGGTTCGCCCCCACACCCCTCGCCGATCTGCCTTGCTCGCAATTCAAATAGATTTGGCTGGTGCAAGTGGGCAAGTTCTTTTGCGCCAATCCCAAGTGCTGTCGTCGTATCTTTTGCGGAGGACATGAGCTTGGTTCGGGACATCTGTCCGAAGGAGAGAGACACGCCTCACCACAAGCTGGGAAGCGCCCACGATCGTTGACATTTAGCACCAACCCTCCCCAAAAAGCCTCTGAGTCGGCAGCTTGATGAATCAATTGAGGTGATATCTTGCAACGCTTGATGGCGTCGCGCTGCAAGACGGCCTGCATGCCCCAAGCCTCGGTAGGCATAGTTCAATAACGAACGTGTGTTATAAATAAGCATGCCAAAAATCGTCGATCGCGATCGCTACCGCAAAGAACTCCTCAGCCGGTGCTTGGAGCTTTTCGCCGAGCGCGGGTACGGGTCGATTACGATGCGGCAGATCGCGCAGGGGTTGGGGGTCTCCACGGGGACGCTCTATTACTACTTCCCCAGTAAAGAAGGCATCTTCATCCAACTGGTGCAGGAATTGTGCGAGCGAGATATCGTCGAGTTTCTAAAAACTGCCCCGGCAGACGGGACGAAACGCGATCGCTTTCAAGCTGTGATGCAGTTTTTTCTCGAAAATTTCGAGCATTATCAGCAGCAGCTTTTCCTCTGGGTTGATTTCTTTCAGTACGGTCAACGCCACGAGATTTCCGATCGCGAGTTTCTCAATCGTCTTTGGCCTCGCATTCGCGACCCCTTGGCGGTCTACCTGCAAGAGCCGAACTCCGATCGCGTGGATTTCATTCTCATCTTCATGGACGGACTGCTGTTGCACTGCCTCTACGGGTGCGACTGCGACGACCCGACGTGGCTCGAAAGACAGTCCAATCTGCTCGAACAGTTGATGGAAGCAGATTAATCGAGCGATCGCTCTACCCAGTTCACTTTCGATTTTGCATAACGAACGTTCGATTTTTAATGTTGTCACGAGGACTTCAGCCATGCCACTGACTGCGATCGCCCCCGGCCTTTGGACTGCCACCCAGCCTCTGCGGTTTATGGGCTTAGAAGTAGGCAGTCGGATGACGGTCGTGCGCTTACCGAGTGGCGCTTTGGCGTTAATTTCACCTATCAAGCTGAGCGATCGCGACTGCGCAGAAATCGACGAGCTTGGTTCGGTCGGTCACATCATCGCGCCCAATTTGTTCCATCATCTTTCTGTCGGTTCGACGAAGGAGCGGTATCCAGAGGCGATCGTTTGGGGCGTGGATGGATTGTCGGAGAAAAGGCCAGACCTGAGTTTCGATGCCGCACTATCGCAGCCTGGAAGTTTGGAAGGCGCAATCGACTACCTGCAATTTGAGGGCTTTGCCGTCACTCTCCCCGGAGGTATCAAGCTCGTCCGCGAGACGGTGTTTTGCCATCGCCCCAGCCGCACGCTGATCGTGACGGATATCGCCTTCAACTTCGATCGCCACAGCAGTCTCGGCGTGCAGCTTGCAGCCCGAGCATTTGGTTTCTACGAAGTTCTGCGTCCGACGCTGATGGAAAAATGGGGCACTCGCGACAAAGCCGCTGTCGAGCGCTCCGCACGACAGGTGTTGGCGTGGGACTTCGATCGCGTCATCCCCGGCCACGGATCTGTCATCGAAACAGGCGGTCAAGCCCAGTTCCAGGCTGGTTACGAATGGTTTTTAGACAAATCTTTAACTGCTCAGACGACGAATTCAGTGGCTTCCGTCTGAGCTGCTTGCCAACTGCGAGCGTCGAAATAGAGGTCTTCTAAGGTAATGTCTTGCAGCGCTTGATGAAGTCGCGTTGCGATGCGCTGCCAAACGGCCTGCATGACCCAATCTTCAGCTTGCTCGCCAGACTCGCTAGCGCCCGGTACGTCTACGGGCTGGGCTTCGATGCGATCGCCCACCGCTTCTAAAATCTCAGCCAAAGAAATCTCACGTGGGGTGCGTGCCAATTGATAGCCTCCGTGAGCACCCCGACGAGATCGCACCAGTCCGGCTTGCCGGAGATCGATCAGCAGCTTCTCTAAGTAAGGAGCGGGGATGTGCTGGCGTTCGGCGATCGCCCGTACCGACGCGGGTTGCTGCGTGCCCGACATCGCCAAATCGAGGAGTGCCTTAACGCTGTAATGCCCTTTGGTCGTCCATTTCATCGAAAAGTTTTAGAAATCCTGGACAATTGCGATCCGAGTCACTATGATTGATAACTGTCGCCAAAATTTTGCGGCGACCTCGATACTGTCTTCAAAGGATACTGCATCGCCTTGGAGCTGGTCTCTCAGACCCTGCCTTGCCAGTCCCCGACAGTAAGTCTCTGATTTCGCAGCCGCTTCTATTTTTACAAGATTCGAGCTGCTTGAGGTGAGTTTCAAAATCTACTGTTCCGCTTGCGGGCGTATGGTTTTGTCGGGAGAGTTTTCGCGAATGCGATCGCCTCTCCGCTTGCTTTGATGTCAGTTCCGCATTCAATGCGAATGCCTACTGACCTGCGTTTCGTCGCGATAGTCGCCCCCGTAGCAATGGAGATCTGATGTGACCATCGGCCTTCTCGGCAAAAAACTCGGCATGACGCAGATCTTCGATGAAGAAGGTTTGTCGATTCCTGTCACGGCGGTTCAGGTCGGTCCCTGCACGGTGACGCAGATCAAAACCGATGCCACGGACGGCTATAACGCTATCCAAATCGGGTTCGACTCTGCGAAAGAGAAGCACTTGACCAAGCCGGAGAAAGGCCACTTGGCTAAGGCTGGGGTTGAAGAATTCTTGCGGCACTTGAAAGAGTTTCGCGTCGACTCTACCGACGAGTACGAACTCGGTCAGGCTGTCACTGCTGACAGTTTTGAAGCGGGTCAGCTCGTTGATATCTCCGGTACGACGATCGGTCGCGGCTTTGCGGGTTATCAAAAGCGTCATAACTTCCGCCGCGGCCCGATGGCGCACGGTTCTAAGAACCACCGTTTGCCCGGTTCGACGGGTGCGGGTACGACGCCCGGACGCATCTACCCCGGCAAGCGGATGGCGGGTCGCTACGGCGGTAAGCGCACGACGATTCGTAAGTTGACGGTGGTGCGCGTCGATGCCGACCGCAATCTCCTTTTAATTAAGGGCGCGGTTCCCGGCGTTGAGGGCGGACTGATTGAAGTGCGTCCCGCCGTGAAGATCGGCAAGTAAGTAACCCGCCTGACTGAGGCGATCGCGAGCATTCCCAACCGGATTCCACACGGATAAGACGATGGCAAGTTGCGAGATTAAAGATTGGCAAGGGAAAGCAGCAGGCACTGCCGAGCTGAATCTGCCCGAGCCGAAGGCCGAGTCGGTGCAGCACTTGATTTATCAAGCGTTGCGTCGCCAAATGCACAATGCCCGTCAGGGTAACGCTCACACCAAAACGCGATCAGAAGTTCGCGGTGGCGGTCGCAAGCCTTGGCGTCAGAAAGGAACGGGTCGCGCCCGCGCGGGTTCGATTCGCTCTCCGCTGTGGCGCACGGGGGGTGTCATCTTCGGTCCTCGCACCCGCGACTTCGAGATCAAGATGAACCGCAAAGAGCGTCGCGCCGCGTTACGCGCTGCATTGCTCAGCCGCTCTGAAGACTGGATCGTCGTCGAAGATTTCGCCTCCGAACTGAGCCAACCCAAAACCCGCGAGGTGAACGCAGCCTTGGGTCGTTGGGGTGTGGGTGAAGACCAGTCGGCAGTCTTGATTGTGGCGGAGAAAGACGAGAACGTAATTCGCGCGTCTCGCAATATCGCTCGCCTCAAAGTCATCGACATTTCGGGCTTGAACGTCTTCGACCTGCTCAACGTGGATTGGGTCGTGATGACTGCCCCGGCATTGCAGAGCATTCAGGAGGTGTACGGTGACTAAGAGCAAACGCGCCCTAGCGGACATTCTCATCCGTCCGATCGTCACGGAAAAGGCGACGGCTCAGATGGAAGATAACAAATACACCTTCGAGGTGTTGGACACCGCCACCAAGCCCAGCATTCGCTACGCAGTCGAAGAGATGTTTGGCGTGCGGGTCACCTCGGTCAATACCTACCAGCTTCCGCGCAAGAAGCGTCGCCTCGGCAAGTTCGTTGGATTTCGGACGCGCCACAAGCGGGCGGTCGTGACTCTGGCCAGTGGCGATTCCATCGCGCTGTTCCCCGAGGTTTAGCTTCCTCTCGCGATCGCGAGCATTCGAGTTTCTTCCCTTCTGTCGTCATTCTCTGACTCATCGTGGGCATTCGCACTTTCCGTCCTTACACCCCCAGCATGCGCGAGCACGCTGCGTCGGACTTCAAAGAGATCACGACGGACAAACCCGAAAAGTCGTTGTGTACTTACGTCCACGACAAGAAGGGACGCAACAATCGCGGCGTGATCACCAGTCGCCATCGCGGCGGCGGTCACAAGCGTCTCTATCGCATCATCGATTTCAAGCGCGATAAAGTCGGCGTTGAAGCGAAAGTGGCAACGGTTGAATACGACCCCAACCGCAACGTGCGCATTTGCCTGTTGAACTATGCCGACGGCGAAAAGCGCTACATCCTCCATCCCAAGGAGCTATCGGTAGGCGACACGGTCAGTGCTGGCCCCGAAGCTCCGATCGAGATCGGTAACGCGCTGCCATTGGAGAAAATCCCCCTCGGTACAGTCGTGCATAATGTCGAGCTGTATCCCGGTCGCGGCGGCCAGATGGTACGTGCGGCAGGGGCGGGCGCTCAAGTGGTGGCGAAAGAAGGCAACTACGTGACGCTGAAGCTGCCCTCCAGTGAAGTGCGCATGGTGCGCAAAGAGTGTTACGCCACCCTCGGTCAACTCGGGAACTCCGAATTCGCTAACCGAAACGTGGGTAAAGCCGGACGCACCCGCTGGATGGGTCGTCGTCCTCACGTGCGCGGTTCGGCTATGAACGCTTGCGATCACCCGCACGGTGGTGGTGAAGGTAGCGCTCCCATCGGTCGTCCCTCTCCGGTGACGCCGAAAGGTACGCCGACGTTGGGCTACAAAACTCGCAATCGTAAGAAAGCGAGCAGCCGCCTGATCGTGCGCGGACGCAAGCGCGGTAAGAGCACGAGCAGCCGTTAAGCCGGACTCACGAATCAGAACTCACCTGTTGTTTTTGCTGTTGGACGAAGAATCATGGGGCGATCGCTTAAAAAAGGGCCATTCGTGGCGATTCATCTGATGAAGAAAATCGACGCGCTCAATGCCCGCAACGACAAGCAGTTGATCAAAACCTGGTCGCGCGCGTCTACGATCGTGCCCCAGATGATCGGCCACACGATCGCCGTCCACAACGGCAGACAGCACGTCCCCGTCTACGTGTCCGAGCAGATGGTGGGTCACAAGCTGGGAGAGTTCGCTCCCACCCGCACCTATCGCGGTCACGCCGGTAACGATAAGAAGTCTCGCCGCTAAAGGATGTCATCGAGATGCAGCTCGAACCTCAAGAAACTCAAGCGATCGCTCGCTTCATCCGCATGTCGCCGAGCAAAGTCCGCCGCGTGCTCAACCAAATTCGCGGGCGGTCTTACAGCGAGGCACTGATTTTGCTGGAGTTCATGCCCTATGCGGCTTGCGAACCTGTGCGGAAAGTGTTGCGATCGGCAGTGGCGAACGCCGAGCATAACAACGGTGTCGATCCCAGCACGCTGGTGGTCAGCCAAGCCTTCGCCGACCAAGGGCCAACCCTGAAGCGGTATCGCCCCCGCGCTCAAGGCCGCGCTTACGCCATCCAGAAAAAGACTTGTCACATCACCGTGACGGTCAAGCCCACCGAGGCTGCATCTTAAGCGTCCGTCTTCCCTTCTGCTGTTTCCTTATCCTCTAACCCCGATCGCGTCATGGGACAGAAAATCCACCCGAATGGCTTTCGCCTCGGCATTACCCGCAGCCACCGCAGCCGCTGGTTTGCCGATCCGGAG
>JBCBTL010000022.1:0-12084 GCA_039818705.1 Cyanobacteria bacterium J06639_1 | reverse complement strand
CAGCGATCGCCTTCCTCCAACACTTAAGCCAGCGGGCGAGCAGCCCAACATCCAGCATTTAAGTAGCGTCTTCACGCAATCGTTTGAAGTACACCAATTCCGGATCGCCTTCGTCGAGATTTTGGATATAGCCACTGCGGCCAAACTCCAGTGTTGCCAGCAGCCGCTGCATCGGAACGTTGGATTGATTCGTTGATGTGAACACTTTAGCGGTGCGGCATTTGTCGATCAGGTGACGGATCAACGCAGAACCGACTCCTTGCCGCCGGAACTGCGGATGGACGTAAAGCATTTCGATCCAACCGTTGTCATAGAACTTGTAGTTCAGGACGGCATAGGCCACGACGTTTGCATCGATGACGGCGACATAACACGCAGACGATTCGATCTGGTTGTGGATGAACTGGACGCGTGCAGGTTCAGAGGCTGCAACGCGATCGAACGCGACAATCGCGATCGCATCCGACATTGAGGCGAGCCGCAATATCATGAGTGTGTATCAGCCAAATAACAATGGCCTTAGAAAGGTTAGACGCTCAGAAGATCCGCGATACTCATACTCTAGCGATCTCGAATCACAAAGTTTTGGCTGAGATGCGATCGCGAGTAGAACTCCGAAGGTTAAATTCTGCACGTCCTAATCGAGCTATGGGAAAAGCGAGCGCGGGAGACATGATGGATAACGGTAGCAGCGATCGACTCGATCGCATTGAAGCAGCGATTGAAGGGATGCTGCGAGTTCAGCAGACTCTCGTACAGGCTGACGTGAACTTGAACCAACGGGTGAGCAGCCTAACGATGGCTTTGGAATCCAATAACGCTCATCTGACTGCATCGATTCAGCAGTCGATCGCCAGTCAGCATCGGCACAACGCTCAAGTTAACCATGCTTTAGAAGCACTGGCAGAACAGCAGGTTCAGCTCACGCTGACAATTGACGGCCTTTCTCAAAAAATGGGCGATATTCACACTCTGGCGATCTCGAATCGCGAGATTTTGGCTGAGATGCGACGCGATCGCGAGGGGAATTCCGATCGCGAGGAAGATAACAACGGCTGACGAAGGCGATCGCCTTCTTCCTAACCGCCATAACTCAGCGCTGCCTGTAACTCCATCCCCTCTTGATGTTGCGCGATCGCCCATTCATCCGAGAATCCCAATTCTTTGGCGCAGTTTTGCCAGGTGGCGAGGCTGGGATTGCTTTGGAGGAGATTTTGCACCACCCAGTCGGGGCTGCGGGAAAAGCGATCGCGGATTTCTAGTAGCTCTTGCAGGTGCAAAAACTCTGAGGCGAGTTCTAGAACGGCTGGACTCACTTCTTCTAGCTCCGTTGTGGTTTCGTCAGGGAGTTCGTAGGGTTCGCGTTCGATATCCATCGATTCGGAGAGGTCGGGGAGCAAAGAGGCGATCGTGGCGTTGCAGTGGGGACAGGCTAAGCCCAGTGGGGTTCGCTGGCATTGGGACGGTACGAAGGTGAGGCTGCAATGGGGGCACGCGGTGAGGTCGGGATCGGGCGATCGCACTCCTCTTAGCGTCCACAGGCGGGGCTGGGTGGGCAGTCCGTGCATGAGCCAGTTGCGGGTGTGGTCGATGAGGATGGCGCGTTCTTTGTCGGGGTGGGTGCGCAAGGCTCGACCGACTTGTTGCAGCCACAGGGCTAGCGATTGCGTGGGGCGGGCGATTTGGACGGCTTCGATCGCGGGCAAGTCAAATCCTTCGGAGACTAAATTGCAGTTGGTCAGCACCATCGTTTGGCCGGAGGAAAAGCGCTCTAAAATGGCGCGGCGGTCTTTGGCGGGGGTGTTGCCGTCGATGTGTTCGGTGACGATTCCGGCTTGGTTGTAGCGGGCGGCGATCGCTTCTGAATGAGAGACGTTAATGGCAAAAATGACGGTGCGTTTGTTGAGGGCAAAGCGCTTCCACATCGAGAGTAAGTTTCCCGAGAGCGCTTTGATGTCGTTGGCTTTGAGTAAGTCTTTGAGATTGAATTCACCCCTCACGGTGCGGACGTTTTGAGTGTGCATCGCCTGGGGGGTGGCGAAGAGTTTGAAGGGGCAAAGAAATCCGGCTTCGATTAAATCTGAGACGGTGGGGCCGCAAATTATTTCGTCGAAGATGTCTTCAAATCCAGTACCGTCGGTGCGGATGGGGGTGGCCGTGACGCCGAGGAGATAGGCGCGATCGAATTCGTTCAGAATCGTGCGGTAGCTGCTGGCGCTGGCGTGGTGGGCTTCGTCTATCACCACAATGCCGACGTTTTCGAGCAGACCGGGGCGGCGGGAGAGGGTTTGGACGCTGGCGACTTGGATGGGGGCGCTCAGGTCGAGCGGATAGCCGGATTTGATGATGCCTGCGGGTTGCTCGGTGACGTCGCTGACTTTGGCGGCGGCTTGAGTGACCAGTTCTTCGCGGTGCGCCAGGATGAGGACGCGCTCGCCTCTTAGCAACAGTTCTTTGGCGATCGCTCCAAATAAAATCGTCTTGCCGCCGCCCGTGGGGAGCTGCAACAGCAGTCGCCGTTGGCCTCGTCCCCAGCGCTGCAGTACGGCTTGCACCAGTTCGATTTGGTAGTCGCGCAGTTGGTAGTGCAAAAGTTCGCCGCCGATCCCGAATCTGCTGTGTCTAGAAAACCCGCGTTTTGGGGAGTTGGCAACTGCGCGAGGGGAGAGCAGCGATCGCCGTCACGATGTCATCAAACGTTACGCTTGTCCTTTTACTTGGGGTTATGGGCGGGGAACACTAGCACTGTGCCACCTGTCGGGTTGTATCTGCGCTTACTGAAATCAGCCAGGGTAGCCCGGACTCGATGGCGCATTTGGTCGATGCGGGTCTACTTCACGGTCTTACTTCATGAACGAAGTCATTCTCGATCGCTTTTGCGAACTGATTTTGCAGCAAACGGGTCTGTGCATTCGCGAGAAGGATCGAGGGTCGCTGCACCAAAAAATTGAGGAGCGTTTGCAGGAGTTGAATCTCGATCGCGCCGACCAGTATTACGACGCGCTCAGCCACAGCTCTAACGCTCCCGATAAGCAAACGCTCGTTTTTTCGGACGCGCAGCGCGATCGCGAATGGAAAACGTTCGTGCAGCTTTTGACGACGGGGGAAAGCTACTTTTTTCGCGATCGCCAACAGCTCGATTTGCTGGAACGGTCGCTTTTGCCAAGTTTGATTCGGCGCAAGCGCAAAGAACACGACCCGCAGCGTCCGGGAAAGCCCACTCTAAAAATTTGGAGCGCGGGCTGCTCGTCAGGTGAAGAAACCTATTCGATCGCGATTTTGGTAAAGCAACTCATCCCCAATTTGAGCGATTGGGATGTATTCGTACTCGGGACGGATATTAATCAGAGCTATTTGGAGCGGGCGCGATCGGGGATTTATCGGGAATGGTCGTTCCGGCAGGTGAACCCGGATATCAAGCGGCAGTATTTCACCGCGCGCGGCAAAGAGTACGAGCTGTCGCCGGATATTCGCCGGATGGTGACGTTTCGTCAGGGGAATTTAATTCGCGATCGCTTCCCGGACGTGGCGATGAATGTTTTCGAGATGGATGTGATTATCTGTCGGAACGTCTTCATTTATTTCGACGCGCCCGGCATTGCGTCCGTCCTCAATAAGTTTCACGACACCCTCAGCTCGACGGGGTATTTGATTGCGGGGCACGCCGAGCTTCAGGGGCAAGACCTCTCGCAGTTCACCGTGCAAAGTCTGCCCGGTTCGGTGGTGTACCAAAAGCAGTCTGCTGACAATGCTGGAACGGTTTCGCGTCCCAGCGCGACCGCAGCGATCGCGTTCCCATCATTTCCCAGTGCCGCACCTCAGTCTCCCGCTCCCAGTCGGTATGCAGACGAGTTGCGCAAGCAGCGGCAGTCCGTCGCGATCGCCCCCAAACCTGCCGCGATCGCCGTCGCGGATAACTCAGAAGCGACTTCATCTCAACCCCCTGAAGCAGAGCCATCCGACGACCTCGCACGAGCGATCTCTCTATTCCAGCAAGAAGACTATGACGAGGCACTCGCGGTCGCTGCTGACATCGAGCGATCGCGCCCGAACTGCATCGAAGCGATTTTATTGACCGCGCAGGTTTATGCCAATCGGGGCGAAACGGCGGCGGCAAAGCAACAGTGTCAGCGAGCGCTAGACCTCGATTCGCTGTCGCCGGAGGGATGGCATTTGTTGGCTCGAATTGCGGAAGAAGAAGGGCAAACGAGTGAAGCGAAGAAATATTTGAAAAAGATTATTTACATAAATCCTAAATGGGTTACCGCTTACTTAGATTTAGGTGCTATGTACGAAGAAGAGGGCGATCGCGATCGCGGTCGCAAAATGTACGCTGCCGCGATCGATATTTTGAAAGCGCTACCGCCAGACGAAGCGATCGCGCATCGAGAACCGACAACGGCTAGCACGCTCCTCGCTTACGCCAGACGACTTCACGATTCTAAATAATCTCGTAGATCGGCATGTTTCCTTTACAAAACCACGGCAGATCGAGAGATGGCCTCCTCAACTTCATCATTCATTCACAATTTCTTTGGAGACTGAAAATAACCCTCGATTCTGCGTTTCAAATCCAATTCTTCTTTGCCCCATGAAACACCCCATCAAGACGGCCACGAATCCTATGTCAGTCACCGTAACGAATCGAGCCACTGATTATTCTGCTGGCAAGCTCAAGCCCTTGCTAGAAGGACTGCGCCGCCTCAAATTTACGGGGATCGGTCGCATTGCTATCCAAGCGAAGGGGCGATCGGAGCCTCTCCAGCGCGTCCTGGCGTTTCGCGAGGGTGAGCTGACCTTTGGGGCTGACGAGCTGCCCACCAATTTAGAACTGGCGCAGTTGCTCGCCGATCGCCTCAATCGCAGCATGATCGCCGCCGCTTCGTCGTTCGCGACCGACAAGATGAAAGATCCGTCGTCGGCGCGCGAGATGGCTGACATGCTGGTGCGGCTGCGGGTGGTGAAATGGGACGAAATTGAGGTGACGCTGCGCGAGCAAACCGTGCAGGTGCTCGAACAGGCGATGTCGGCTGCGGGGCGGATCGAACTGGATGAAACGACCTCGTTCGACCTCGCGTATCGAGCAGATGCGAGCAGTTTTATCTGGGAGCTGCTGTTCGCTCAAGTGGGCGAACGCCTTGAAATTTGGCAGGCGCTCGCGCCCGGAATTCCATCGATGTGGGCCGTGCCAAAGCTGCCGGAGGGTGGTTTGACTCGCATTACCGATCCCACCGCGCGGATGAAGATTACGAAGTGGGTGGACGGCAAGCGATCGCTTATCGACATCGCCCGCGAAAGCCACAGCGACCCGATCGACATCGCTCGCACCTATTTGAGTTGGGCGGAAACGAGCTGGATCGAGTTCGAGGGGGGAGCTGCTGCGAAACCCTCGAATAAAGGGGTCGCACTGCCAGCGATTTTGAGCGTGGACGACAGCCCGATCGTGCAAACGACGATCAAGCGATCGCTTTCAGAGCATTTCCAAGTGCTGCTGGCGAGCAATGCGATGGAAGCGCTCAATATTCTCAACCGAGAACAAGTGAAGCTGCTGTTGCTGGACGTGACGATGCCCGTGATTGATGGGTTGGAGTTTTGCAAAACATTACGCAAAATTCCGAAGTTCAAGTCATTGCCCGTCGTGATGTTGACGGCGAGAGATGGCAACGTGAACAAAATGAAAGGTCAAATTGCGGGTACGAATCGGTATTTGACCAAGCCCGTGCCGCCGGAGGAATTATTGGCTGTTGTGCGGGAGTACGTTAAGTAGTCTCGCGGATGTTTGTAGGGGGTCTCCGAATTGCGATACCTCGACTTGTTGCGAGTTCGGTGGTCATTCGGATTTTTGATCTTCATGACTCCTTAAAAATCGATCGTGGGCACAATACGTAAAGGATGAATTCTAAATTGATTGCGCTCGTTAAGACAGTCGATTTGGATGGCCTGAATTTTAGATTTGCTTCATTTTTATCCTTCGTTTGACATCACTCAATCGTGAATTTCGTCCGTATCGATTCGGAGAATCATGGACAATCAATCGTTTTTGACGTTTAGCTTGAATGACCTGCGCTACGGCATCTCAGCGATGCTGGTGCGCGAGATTTTTCCCTTACCCGAACTCACCCCGATCACGGAAGCGCCGGGGGACACTCTCGGCGTGTTGAATTTGCGCGGTCAAATCGTGCCCGTGATGCATCTCAACCGTCGCTTTGAGGTGGCGGGCGATCGCCGTCAGCGTCACGAGCGACTGCAACTAGACGACACCGTCATCGTGGTGGAGTGGGAAGGGTTGGCGGTCGGCGCGATCGTGCATCAGGTGACCGAGGTGTTGACCCTGAGCGATCGCCAAATTGCTCCAGAACCCGATTACGGTCGCCTCGGGCGGGTGAATACGGCCTTTTTGCAGGGGATGGCGACGGTTGATGACGAGCTGATCGCGCTGATTAACCCGGAAGCGCTGATTCGGTTGCCCGATGAAGTGGCGGCGATGGCGTGGGAACATCAGGCGATCGCTGAATGGGGGGATGGGGCGGAGCACGATCCGGAAGACACGGCTCCTGAAGAGACTGCTCCTGAAGCCACTGCTAGTGACGATGAAGCTGACGCAGTCGTTCTGACGGATTTCTTTTCGCTGTACTGCCCGGATGCGAGCGATCGCGAGCGGGAGATTTTTCAGAAGCGGGCGGAGGCGTTGCGCCAGCCCCTCGAAGGGTCTCAAGATGCCGGAGATGTCTTGCCGATGGCGGTGATCGGGTTGGCGGGGGAGCAGTTCGCGCTCGATTTGACGGCGGTGAAAGAGTTCATCAACGTGCGCAACCTCACCGCGATTCCCTGCTGTCCGCCGCAGATTTTGGGGAATACCAATTTGCGCGGTGAAGTGTTGACGCTGGTGGACATTCGCCGGGTGCTCAATTTGCCCGCTGCCCCCATCGAAGTGGGAGCCGAAGCCGTGGTGGTGGAGGTGGACGACATCGTGGCGGGGATTGCGGTGGATGACGTGTTCGACGTGGCCTACGTGCCCGCGAGTGCCGCGCGCCCGCTCGGTTCGGTGTCGTCGAAGCAGGATGCCTTTCTCAGCGGCACGACCGACTATGGCGATCGCCTCGTCGGCATCATCGACCTACCCAGACTTTTGACGCAAGGAGGACTCGTGGTGAACGAGACAGCGTAACCTCTTCGTCTGACCCGCACGCGCTGCGGTGGGTCGTCCGATTTTTCGACACATTTTCAGTCATTTCGACCTCAAACGACGCATACCCGAACGATTCTGGAGAACTCGACCATGAAGATTACCACCCAACTGAAATACACGATGGGGTTATTGGGCGCGGTTGCCGTAGTAGGATTCGGCCTCACGGAATATGACATCAATCGAGCCGAGGGAGACGCTACGGTCGTCAACCGCTCCGGCATCGTCCGAGGCGCAACACAACGCCTGTACAAACTCGCGGTCGCAGAAAGTGCCGACGTGAGTACCATTGACGGCGAGTCGATTTCGAGTGTCATCGCAACCGTGGACTCTGTTATCGCCAGAAACTTAAATGCTTTGCAAAATGGCGATTCTGAGTTGGGAATTAACCGTGCTCCGACCGATCGCGAATACCGCGAGCGGATTGAGGCATTGGCCACGAGATGGAACAACGTTGAAAAACCGCTGATCGAGCGGTTCCGTCAAGGCCAAGCCAGCGCGGACGATCTGATGGCCAGCAGTGAAGAGTTTTTCGGCTTAGCTAACCAAACGGTAGGTGCGGCAGAAGCCTTCTCCATCGACGACACCAACGAGTTACGCCTGATCACGCTGCTCATTTTCCTCGCTAACGTTGTGGTCATCGGGTTCGCCGTGTACACGGTGTTCCGAGCTTCTGGCGTGCTGCAATCTACAGTTAGTAGCGTCTCCAGCACCTCTACGCAGATCGCCGCCACGATGGAAGAGCAAGAGCGGACGATTTCGCAGCAAGCCTCTTCCGTCAACGAAACCACTACCACGATGGAAGAGTTGGGTGCATCGTCTCGTCAGGCGGCCGAACAAGCGCAAACCTCGGCGCAAGGCGCTCGTCAAGCTCTGAACTTGGCACAAGAAGGAAGTACCGCTGTCAACGAAAGCGTCTCCGGCCTGCAAGCGCTCAAAGATAAAGTGAGCGCGATCGCCGAACAAATCGTACGATTGAGCGAGCAAACCGGACAAATTGCCGGAATTTCGGACTTGGTGGCCGACCTCGCCAACCAAACCAACATGCTCGCCCTCAACGCAGCGGTAGAAGCCGCCCGCGCGGGTGAAAGCGGCAAAGGCTTCGCGGTAGTGGCCGGAGAAATTCGCAAGCTGGCCGACGAAAGCAAGCGCTCCGCCGACAAGATCAGTAGCTTGGTCACCAACGTGCAAGCAGCCATGAACAGCACCGTCATGGTCACCGACGAAGGCACCAAATCCGCCAACGCTAGCATCAACCTCGCCGAGAAAACCCTCGACACCTTCGGCGGCGTGTCCGAAGCCGTGGGCAGCGTGGCGATGACCAACGAGCAAATTGCCCTCAGCGCCAAGCAACAGGCCGTGGCCGTGCAGCAAGCCGTCTCCGCCATGAACGCCATCAACCTGGGTTCCAAAGAAACCGCCTCCGGTATCGTCCAGGTGAAAGCCTCCACCCAGGAGCTAAACCACGCCTCCAAAGAGCTAGCCGCCAAGGTGTAAGCTCCCGCCCCGAGAGCGCTCAGAGATATCTCCTTCTAGCGCTCTCGGTGGATGTCGGCGATCGCGCCCCGTTTCAGCCCGCAAAGGTTCTCGCGCCGCTTTTTCAAACCCGTATTCACTGAGCTGTCAAAGCTATGAATTCCCCCATCCCCGGATCGACCATGTGGATTGAAGACGACGAGCTGCGATCGCTCTACAAAATCAGCAGCGGCGAACACCTTCAAACCCTCGAAGACGGTCTGCTCCACCTCGAAAAACACCCCCACGACCAGGAGCGCATTACCGAACTGATGCGCGTCCTCCACACCCTCAAGGGCGATTCCCGCATGGTGGGCGTCACCGACGCCGAAACCCTCACCCACCAAATCGAAGACATGCTGGGGGAAGTGAAACGGGGCGAACGACCCAGCACCCCCGAACTCTACGATCGCCTTCACTTCGGCCTCGATAGCGTCCGCAAAATCGCCGACGAAGCCGTCACCGGAGAACCCTCCCAGGTTCAAGTGTTCTACGTCCTCACCCACCTGATGGGCGCAGAAGATGGAGATGATGACGGCGGGGCGCTGGCAGCTCTCACGGAAGAAGCACTCCCGCCCGAACCGACGATGAGCGAACTGCTCGACAGCACCTCAACCGAAGTGGCCGCTGCTGAAGCTGAAGCCGCTGCCGCCGATGCCGACTTCCTAGCGCAGTTCCACGCCGCTGTCGCCCAGATGGCAGAGGAAGACGACACCGAAGCCGAAGATCCCGTTTTCATCCCCGAGCCTGTCGAACCCGAACCCGTCCCCGCTGCCGCTGCTCCCCCCGAACGGCGGGAAGGCGATCGCCGCGCGGGAGACCGACGCACGGGCGATCGCCGCACTGGCGATCGACGCACCGACAGCATCGACACCATCCGCGTGCCCGCTCAAAAGCTCGACGAATTGATGACCCAAGCCAGCGAACTGGCCGTCACCAAACGCCGCTTTAGCGATCGCCTCAGCGACATCCGCTCCGTCGCCGAACTGTGGGAAGACTGGAGCCAAATCGCCTTCGTCAACCGCGCCGAACTGGACGCACTCGAACGCCGCCTCCCCAGCGAAGAACTCCAACCCATTCGGCAGTTCTACACCCTGGCCGAACGCAACCTCGAACGCCTCGGCAGCTTCGTGCGGCAACTGCAAGAAACGATGGCGGCAGACACCGCCCGCCTCGAAGTCGTCACCACCGCCCTCGAAGACGACGTGCAATCCCTGCGCCGCTTGCCGCTTTCGACGATTTTCAACCTCTACCCCCGCATGGTGCGCGACACCGCCAAATCCCTCAGCAAAGAAGTCGAGCTAGAGATCTCCGGCGGCGACCTGCAAGTAGACAAGCGCATCCTCGAAGAAATCCGCGATCCTCTCCTGCACCTGATCCGCAACGCGATCGACCACGGTTTAGAGTCTCCGTCCGAGCGCCTCCAAGCTGGGAAAACGCGATCGGGCACGGTACAACTGCGGGGCTACCAAACCGCCGGACGCATCCACATCGAAATCTCCGATGACGGACGCGGCCTCGACCTCGAAAAAGTCAAGCAGACCGCCCTCCGCCGCAATCTCTTCACCGAAGCCGAACTGGACGCGATGTCCGCCACCCAAGTGCGAGACCTCATCTTCGCCTCCGGCTTTTCCACCCAAACCACCGTCACCGAACTATCCGGTCGCGGCGTGGGTCTGGATGTCGTGCGCACCCACATCGAAGACAAACTGAAAGGCTCGGTGCGAGTCGAATCCTCCCCCTTCAACGGCACTACATTTCACCTGAGCCTAGTACCGTCGCTGTCCACCACCTTCGTCCTGCTGGTGGAGGTCAACGCCACCCCCTACGCCCTCCCCATCGAATACGTCCACACCATGATGTCGCTCGCCCCCAGCGATATCTACGCCCTCGAAGGCCGCTCCACGACGACCCTGGACGATCGCCCCGTCCCCGTCCTGCGCTTGTCCGACATCCTGGAACTACCCCTCCACGCCGACCCGAATGCAGCTTCCCCCTGCGTGGTGCTGGATATTGGCAGCGATCGCGTCGCCGTCCTGGTCGATGCCCTGCTCGATCGCCAGGAAATCGTCCTCAAACCACAAAGCAAACTGCTCCAGCGCGTCCGCAACATCTCGGGAGCCACCATCCTGGGCAGCGGCGACGTGTGCATGGTGCTCAATCCGCCCGACTTCGTTCAGGCATCCTGCAGTGGCGCGAGTGCGGCGGCGATCGCCAGTGACGAGGGAGAAGCGAGTAGCCCCACCCGCCGTCAGCCCTCAATTTTGCTGGTGGAAGACTCGATCATCATCCGCACCCAGCTCAAGCGCCTGTTAGCTACTGCCGGATACACCGTCACGGCAGCGGTTGATGGTAAAGAAGGGTTTGAGACCTTACAAGCTCATCCCCCCGACACCTTCGATGCCGTCGTCTCCGACGTGCAAATGCCCAACCTAGACGGACTGGGACTCACCGCCCGCATCCGTCAGTTTTCCGAATACGACGAGCTGCCCGTCATCCTCGTCACCACCCTCGCCACCCCCGAAGATAAGCAGCGCGGCGCCGACGCCGGAGCCAACGCCTATCTCACCAAAGGCGATTTCGACCAACAAGAACTGTTCGACACCCTCAGGAGATTGATTTAGTTATGGCCATCAAAGTCGTACTCGTGGAAGACTCCGCCGTCGCCCTCGAAATTATGAAACGCCTCCTCGACGGCTCCCCCGAAGTGGAAGTGGTCGGCATCGCCAACGATGGCGCTCAAGCCCTGCGCGTCGTCGCCCAAACCAACCCCGACGTGATTTGCACCGACCTGCAAATGCCCGGCATGGACGGCCTCGAATTCACCAAACAAATCATGTCCAACGCCCCCACCCCCATCCTGGTGGTCAGCAACGCCGTCCACCCCTCCGACGTCGATAACATCTTCGAGCTAATGCAAGCCGGAGCCCTCGACTTCTTCCCCAAACCCACCACCGGCTCCCCCACCGACTACGAAAAACTCACCGGCGCACTGGTCACCAAGATTAAAGTGTTGGCAAGTAAAAAAGTCTGAACTTGAGAAGGCGATCGCGTGCCCACTCCTCCCGTCAAAGTTCTCCTCGTCGAAGACTCCCCGATCGCGCGAGACATTCTCCAACGCCTGCTAGCCTCGGCTCCCGAAATCGAGCTAGTGGGCGTTGCCAGTAGCGGTCGCGAAGCCCTCTCCCTGATTCCCAAAGTCGAACCCGCCGTCATCTGCACCGACTTCTACATGAAGGGCATGGACGGCCTCGAACTCGCGCGTCAAATCATGGCGCTCTACCCCCGCCCCATCCTGGCGATCAGCGTTGCCGTGGGTGCTGACGACGACCAAATCGTCGGCCAACTCTTGCAAGCCGGAGTCCTGGACGTTTTCCCAAAAC